>DATCJR010000131.1 GCA_036562685.1 Clostridia bacterium
ACTGATTTTGCCAAGGCTTTGCAAAACAACGGTATTATGTCGTGCTACAAACACTTCTTAGGTCATGGCGATGTGGATATAGACTCTCATATAGACCTTCCCAGAATCAATAAATCCATAGACGAAATAAAAAGACTTGAGCTTATACCTTACACTGATATAGCAGCAGACGCGATTATGACTTCTCATATACTGTTTGATAAAATTGACGACAAATTTCCTGCATCTATATCCAAGACAATAATTGACGGTATTTTGAGAAAAGAACTAAAATTTAAAGGGCTGGTTATTACTGACTGCTTTGAAATGACAGGACTTATTCAGACTTTTTCGATAGAAGAAGCGGCAGTGTTTGCAATTAATGCGGGCACCGATATTATAACCATTAGCCATACCTTCGGCAGACAGCTTAAAGTCAGAAACGCATTGATGAATGCCATAAAAAACGGAAGCATAAGTAACGAAACGTTGGAAAAAGCATTGGCGCGTATTGCACAATACAAAAAACGCTATGCAGCCGATAAGGCTTCTATCCAAATTGATTTTAATAAAAATAAGACTTTAGCAGAAAAAATTAGTTACGCAAGCATTACTCTTGCTAGCGGCGAGCCGTTTGAAATTGATAAGGACACCGTAGTAATAGGCGTTACAAACTATGTAAGCTCAAATGCAGAAGATGTCAATGTGGAAAAAATGGATATTGCCAAGATAATAGGCGAAGAATTCGGCATACCATACAAAAGCATAGACAATAAAAACTTCAATACAGCTGATATGCTTGCTTTCGCCCATAACAAAAAGGTCATTTTGGCTTTGGCTGATTCTCATTTGACACTGGTTCAAAAGGTCTTGTATTCATCGCTTAGACAAACCAATCACGAAATAATGTTGATTTCGTTGCGCACTCCATACGATATACTCGACCAGCAAAAGCCCGCATGCCATATTTGCATTTATGAATACACAGCCATGTCTATAAGATCTTTGCTAAAATTTCTAAAAGGCGGCAAAGCAGAGGGTAAACTGCCTGTTAATTTAGGAAAATATTCAGACCAATACATAAGAGAAAACACATCTAAAAGCATATTTTTGGACAATGTCATAAAATATATGAAGCAAAACTACGGACAGAAATTAACTCTAGACAGCGTGGCGCAAAAGTTTTTGATTTCAGGCGGACATCTGTGCAAGCTGTTCAAAAAGAAATTAAACAAGAGTTTTGTGGATGTTCTTAACGAAATCCGTGTGGCGGAATCCAAGCGGCTACTAAATTCAACTAATCTTAAGGTCTATGAAATAGCTTATCTTTGCGGATACACAGACAGCAATTATTTTGTAAGACTTTTTAAGCATTATAACGGGTTAACTCCTAACGAATATCGAAAAAACTATAATCTTTATGACTGAAATCAAAAAAGCAAATCACAACGGTTTGCTTTTTTTGTTTTAAAAATATTCATATTAGGATAATTTTAAATTTTAAAAGTTTTTTAAATTGCCTTAGAATAAAAAGGGTATTTTCTTATTTTCCAAAAGATGCTAAAATAAATAAGATAATTATTTTAAATTTGCTGTTGAATTTAAAATTCTTGTGAGTGGAAAAAATTGATTGTCTAATGCAAAAATTATCAACATAGCAGGAGGAGAAAAATGCAAGAAGTTTATGAGTTTTTAAAAAAATGCGAAACATATTATTTGGCCACGGTAGAAGGAGATCAGCCCAGAGTAAGACCGTTTGGTACAGTAAATATTTTTGAAGGCAAACTTTATATACAAACAGGCAAGGTAAAGCAGGTATCCAAGCAGCTTCAAGCCAATCCAAAAGCAGAGATCTGTGCTTTTGCTGATGGAAAATGGCTAAGAGTATCAGGCAAGCTTATTAGAGATGACAGAATAGAAGCAAAAAAAGATATGCTGGATAAATATCCAAGCCTTAAAGGTATGTATTCTGCAGAAGATAACAACACCGAAGTTCTCTATTTTAAAGATGCAACAGCCACGTTTTATTCATTTACCGAAGCGCCTAAGGTAATTAAATTTTAATTTTAAGAAGTAAAATTAATTTAATCAAATTTCTATTATTCCCTGTCAGATTTTTCGACAGGGAATTTTTATAAGATTAAAATCAAGTTTAAATTCTTATTAAACATTTGTTAAAAACACTTGTTTATTTTACGGTTATATTATATAATTGTTATATATAATTTATGAGTAATTTATGAGGGGAAAAGATATGCCCGAATTGCCTGAGATATTTAATATTCACAAGCAGTTTAAAAAAGAGTTTTTGGGACGGACTATTGTCGGCATTGAGATTTTGCAAAGCAAATGTCTCAATCTCCCTGAACAGGATTTTAAATCTAAAGTTTTAAACAAAGCTATTACCGATGTCGGGTACAAGGGCAAATGGTTAATCATAAAATTGTCTGAGGGTTTATTATATTTGAGCCTAGGCATGGGAGGAGACTTTTTGCTGGCTAAGAGCGGTCAAGAGAAGGCTCCAGAGAAATATCAATTTAGGTTGGATTTTGATGATGAAAGAAGCCTTTATATAACATTTTGGTGGTTTGGATATTTCCATTATACTGATAATGAAATAGAACATTCCATGACGGCTTTATTAGGATTTGATCCGATTAGTCCTTATTTTACTTTTGATGCTTTTACTAAAATGCTTGAGGGTAAAAAGGGCAATATTAAGAGCTTTTTACTTGATCAGCATAATATCGCAGGAATAGGCAATGTGTATATTCAGGATATTTTATTTTTGGCAAAGGTTCATCCTTTGAAAAAAATAAATACTTTAACAGACGAGCAAAAGTTTGGTCTGTTTGAAGCTATAAAAAACCAATTAAAAAAAGCTGCTGACAAACAAGGCTTGAAATTTGAAAAAGACTTGTATGGCAAAAACGGTGGATATGAATTTGAATATGTAGCATACCAAAAAGGAAAACCTTGCCCTGTATGCAATACTAAGATTGTAGAAATCAAGACGGGGTCAACGCGTTCGTACATTTGCCCCTCTTGCCAAAAATAGTAACACATTTTAGCATGCTCAATCAGACAAAATAATTTTAGACCCGTCTGCTTTTGTGATATAATAATGTAAATACGCTGTCTATTAGACGGTTTTTTGTAGGAGCATATTATGTTGGATAAG
>DATCJR010000132.1 GCA_036562685.1 Clostridia bacterium
AAAAAAAAGCTGAAATAATTATTCTGGCTTTATTGCTTCTTATGAGCTTAATAACCAGAATATTATTTGCTGATTTTATAACCAATGACTATTTAGAATTTTTATCTGTTTGGTGTAAAGAATATAAGGCAGGCAGTATTGGGGATGCAATGCGCTCTAATATCAGCAATTATATGCCCGCATATAATTATTTTTTAATATTATTTTCAAGAACGCCACTAAATGATTTGTATGAGATAAAGCTTTTGTCTATTATTTTTGAGATCTTAACAGCATTTCTTATAATAAAAGTTGCAAGTTATGTCTTAAAAAAGCCTTGTTCACCTATTTACTTTGGTGCTATTTTATTATGCGGTGTATTTTTGACTGATAGTGCAGTTTGGGCTCAATGTGATTCAATTTATACTTTTTTTGGACTATTGGGTTTTTATTATGCATTAAAGAAAAAATCTATAAGAAGTTTTATTTGTTTTGGATTAAGCATTTCATTTAAAATGCAAGCCCTGTTATTATATCCTGTTGTTTTAGTATTACTTTTAAATAAAGAACCAAAATATTTGAAATGGAAAGACATTTTAGTTGTACCCGTCGTTTTTGTTTTAGTTAATATTGTGCCTTTCTTTTTTGGAAGAAGCCTGTGGGATATTTACTCAATCTATCTAAAGCAATCCTCAACATATCCTGAACTTTCTAAAAATTGCGCCAATTTTGCTGTATTCTTTTCGCTATTTAAAAAAGGTCAGATAGGTTATTATATAGCACTGATATTGCTTATATTATTAACTTTATCGTATTTGGTTTTTATATATTATTTTGTTATAAAAAAGCTCAAGGCAAATGCAACATTATCAATAAATGATTTTATTTTAATAGCATTTTGCTTTTGCTTTGGGGTTGTCTTTTTGATGCCCAAAATGCTAGATAGATTTTTATATTTTGCAATAGTCTTTTCAATAATTTATGCAATCATCAATAAAAACAATCGATCAGTTTTGATTTGTTTATGTCTAAACGTTGGTGTATTAACAACATTTATGCAATACCTAAAAACTATGCCTATTAATATCGCTCCGATTAACGCTTTGTTTGCAACAGCTGCGTTTTTTATATTGATGCATGAATTTTATTTACAGATAATTAAAAATCAAGCAAATAATAATATCATATCAATATAGTTGTTATTATTCTGTTAAGATAAAAAGATAAAAAATGATATTTTATAATCTAATTATCTTAGTTATCTGTTTTCATTTTATTTAAAAAATATTTTAATTAATCTTAGTAATTATAATCATCTTTTTCAATTTTTTAGTTTTTTTAGATCTTCACATGATAATAGCAAAAATTCAAGATAATTGAATACAGCTATTTTAATATTCATATAAAATACATCAAATCACATAAAAGATTTTTGCGTTATTTGTCAAGTTATTGATTTTGCTCATATATTGGTATTGTCTAAAGAAAAAAATACAAAAGTGTGTAGATATATGAGTGATGATTGCAAAAAAATAGAAATATGTTGTTGTGAAGGGCCACGAGGAAGAAAGGGCGATCAAGGACGACAGGGTCCTCAAGGTCCACAAGGTTTTCAAGGCCCCACAGGTCCGACAGGTCCCATAGGTCCGACAGGTCCAATAGGTCCCATTGGCCCAACAGGACCAACTGGACCCACTGGTCCGACAGGTCCCACAGGTCCGACAGGTCCAACGGGTCCCACAGGTCCTCAAGGCCCCGGAGTTGCAGGCGTTTTTGCTAACACAATAGATCCGGAAGTTTTTAGCTTGGCTAATAATGCTAATTATATTTTTAATGAAATGGAAGTCGATGCCTCAAGATGCATTGACTATAATACCCAAACAGGAGAATTTGTCTTACAAAGCGGGACATATTATGTCAATTGGTTTATTGCTGTAGATGGCACCAAATCAGGTCGAAATATTCAATTTTCTCTTGTTGTTAACGGCAGAGTAGTTTCAACATCTACTACCAATAAAAGAGCAGGGCAGATCATGGGCAACGCTATTGTAGTTGTACCTCCTGGAAGCACGTTTACAATGACAGTGCGAAACACATCCAATGATACTGTATGTCTTGCTGATGTAATAGGTCAAGGCGGAATAGTAGTATTAAAATTAGATGAGTGCCAAGTATAAAATAGTAGTATACGCTATCGCCAAAGACGAAGAACAATTTGTAGACCGCTGGGTTGATTCTATGTCCGAAGCGGATGAAATAATTGTTCTTGATACAGGGTCTCAAGATAATACTATTTTTAAACTTAAGCGAAAAGGCGTAAAAGTTTTTAAAAAAAAGATTAAGCCTTGGCGGTTTGATGTTGCCAGAAATAAGTCATTGGAGTTAGTACCCAAAGATGCAGATATTTGTGTTTGCACCGATTTAGATGAAGTGTTTGAAAAAGGCTGGCGGCAAAAGCTTGAAAATGCCTGGCAAAAGGATATAAAACAGGCTAGATATCAATACAACTGGAGTCTTGATGAAAAAAACAGACCTG
>DATCJR010000133.1 GCA_036562685.1 Clostridia bacterium
TTATTATTTAGTATTTAATGCATTTTTGAAACATATTACAGCTACAAAATATAGTAAGCATTATATGGTGCAAATGATAGCACATTAGAACTTAAATTTAAAAGCCGCTTTAAAAGCGGCTTTCAGACTGTAGAAAAACCCCTTTGAACGCTTAAGTTCAAAGGGGTTTTATGGTATAATATAAGTAGCAATAAATAAGGGATATTTGATTATGCTAACGACAAAAGATACAGAGAAGCGGAAGCAGTTAAAGGTAATATCTATAGAAGATTTAGTACCGCAAGACCATTTGCTTCGGAAAGTAGAAGCGGCGATAGATTTTTCCTTTGTCCGCGAGGAATTAAAGGACTATTACTGTCAGGATAACGGAAGACCGAGCATAGACCCTGTTGTGCTGATAAAACTTTGTGTAATCAATTACATGTATGGGCTTAACAGTATGCGCAGGACAATACGTGAATGTGAGGTTAATAACGCTTATCGCTGGTTTTTGGGATATGACCTGTTAGAGTCGATTCCGCATTTTACCACGTTTGGCAAAAATTACAACCATAGATTTGCAGGCAGCGATATTTTTGAAAAAATATTCACGAAGATACTTGATGAGGCAATCAGCTGCAAGCTTGTGGATACTAATATCATATACATAGACGGAACCCATATCAAGGCTAATGCCAATACCAAAAAGAACATAAAGATACAGGTTGAAAAGGAATCAAAACACTACAAAAAACAATTGCTTGAGGAAATAAATGCAGATCGTCAAAAGCACGCTAAAAAGCCTTTTGACGATGATGACGGAAACGGCACACCTGAAACGAAAACAGAAACCAAAAGCACGAGCGACCCCGAAAGCGGACTTTTCCACAAGGGAGAGCATAAAAAATGCTTTGCATATACCGCCCATACGGCATGCGATAAAAACAATTTTGTTTTACACTCTGAGGTTACCCCCGGAAACATACATGACAGCATAATGTTTGATAAGGTTTATTCAAAGGTAAAAGTAAAATGCGGAATACCCGAAGCTGTAGTAGCCGATGCAGGATACAAAACTCCGTGGATAGCAAAGCAGATAACCGATGACCTTGCCAAGCCGATATTCCCTTACAAAAGACCTATGGGAGCAAGAAAAGAAAATCCCGAGTTCAGTTCAAGAAATTTTGTTTATGATGAATATTATGACTGCTACTTATGCCCGAATAATGAAGTTTTAAGTTATTCCACAACAAACAGAGAAGGCTATCGTGAATACAAGAGTAAAAATTATATATGCGAGAACTGTTTAAATCTCATGGACTGCACAAAAAGCTTAAACAAGACAAAGGTGATAACTCGACATATTTGGCAAGATTACATTGATTATGCAGAGGATATACGGCATACGCCGTACGGCAAAGAATTATATGCAACGCGTGGACAGACGATAGAAAGGGTGTTTGCAGACGCAAAGGAAAAACACGGAATGAGATATACCAGATTAAACGGTCTTGCAAAAGTCAAGGCACAGGTACTTATGACCTTTTCGTGTATGAACCTTAAAAAACTGATAAAAGGAAAAGAAAAATTGGGCTTGTTATCAGGCTTTTACTCTGTTCTTTTTGCTTTTTCCCATTTCTTTAAACAATTATTCCAAAAGAATATACTTATATCGAAAAAGGCGGCTTAGATCTATATCTAAATCGCCTTTTTCTTCTCTCTGAAAGGATACCCCCAAAAGGTATCCTTTAATATTTTCAGAAAAAAACTTTACGCTTTTTTAGAAAATCTGAGTAATTTTATCTGAAAAAGACCCCTGCGTCGTCCTCAAAATCAGGCAGGTTGTTGAGAACGGAAGCTATTATGTCCATAGCTTCGTCCATCAGCTCCCTCGTATGCGTGGCGGTGTAGCT
>DATCJR010000134.1 GCA_036562685.1 Clostridia bacterium
CATTGGACCTATACCTTATAAAGATATAGATATAAGCCAAGAATATATTGATATCGCTGACATTTTTTTGGATTTGGGCGCAGATAAATTCTTGTTTGAAACCATGCCCGAATTCAATATTTTAAAACCCGTTTTAAAGCATATCAAAGCCAAAAAGCCTAATAGTTTTATTATTGTATCTTTTGCTGCCGGTCTTGACGGCTATACAAAAGCAGGGCATTACTACAAACAGCTTTTGGACATCGCTCAAGACGAAGATGCCGTTGATGCGATCGGGCTTAATTGTCTTTGTGGTCCTGCTCATATTTTGCAGCTTATAAAAGATTATTCGACTAAAAAACCTATGAGTGTTATGCCCAATTCGGGGTATCCTGAATCAATAGGAAACAGGCTGATATATATAGATAATGCCGAGTATTTTGCAACCAAATTATTAGAATTAAGACAAAACGGTATAAAGATTTTGGGCGGATGTTGCGGAACGACGCCGCAGCATATCAAAAAAAGCAGATTGATGCTAAATGATTTCAGCCATGAAAATATAGTTGATGTCGCTGTAAAAAATCCTAGCGTTGATCAAAAGCCAGTAAATCAAAACGCTTTTTTTGATAAATTAAAGCAAAAAAAATATCCGATTGCAATTGAATTGAGAGCGCCAGTTGATACCAATGCAGATTATTTGATTTATGGGGCAGAAAACCTGAAGATTAACGGCGCTGATATAATAACCATTGCAGACAGTCCGCTTTCACGCACGCGTGCAGATAGCTTTATAATAAGTTCAAAAATAGCACGAGATGTTAATATTGATGTTTTGCCGCATTTGACATGCCGCGACAAAAATATAATTTCGATAAAAGCTGCTTTATTAGGGCTTAATATCGAGGGTGTCAACAATGTCTTTGTAATCACAGGAGATCCGATTATAGCAACCGATCGCAGCAATATTAAGGGCGTTTTTGATTTTAACTCTATAGGGTTAATTAAATATATTGACAGCCTTAATCAAACTGTCTTTAACACAAATCCTTTTTTGATTGGAGCTGCGCTTAATACAAATGTTGTTAATTTTGATCTTGAACTAAACCGTGCAAAGCAAAAAATACAGGCAGGAGCAAAATTCTTTTTAACTCAACCTATATTGACTCAAGAGGGTATAGAAAGAGTAAAAAGAGCCAAAGATTGTTTGAATACATATATCTTAGCAGGCATAATTCCGCCCATAAGCTACAAAAACGCTATTTTTTTGAATAACGAAGTAAGCGGTATTTCTATACCTGAAGAATTAATTGAAGAACTCAAAAACAATCCTCAAAACGAAGCACAGGTTTCTTTAAATTTTTCTATGAAAATAATTGAACAGCTAAAAGACGTTTCTGACGGATTATACATTATAAGCCAAAGCAAAAAAGTATCTTTGGTTAACAGTATTCTAAAAGCTGTAAAATCTTTTAAAAAAATATAAGCAATAAAAAAATCTGCCCAAGATTTTATATGGGCAGATTTTTTTGATTTTTTATCAAATTAGTGCTTATTAAATTTTTGAGCCAAAAGTTGTAATGATTCTTCCAAAGATATTTCTTTCTTTTTATTAAAATTATTATTTCTTTGATTGGTGTTGTTTTTATTATTTTGGCTGGTATTCTTTTCATAGGTTACAGGGTGTATGTTTGGATTATCAACGCCTTTCATTGTCAGGCTTATACGGTTTTTGGCAGTGTCCACGCCCAAAACTTTTACCTTTACAACTTCGCCTACACTCAACACATCTGACGGATGTTTGATATAAAAGTCTGCAATTTCAGAGATATGAACAAGTCCGTCCTGATGCACGCCTATATCAACGAACACGCCAAAGTCGATAACATTTCGTACCGTTCCGGTTAATTCCATGCCTACTTTTAAGTCTTCTATACTCATTATATCGCTTCTTAATTGCGGCTGCGGCAATGAATCTCTTATATCTCTACCGGGTTTTAAAATTTCTTGGATTATATCATTTAGAGTAGGAACACCGATATTGCATTCTTTTGCTACTTTCTCTTCGCCTTTTATCTTTACAAGCTCTGGCAGTTTTGCGACTGACTTAGAGTCGTTGATATCAAGACCAAACATATCCAATAATTTTTTTGCTGCTTCATAGCTTTCGGGGTGAACAGCAGTGTTATCTAAAATATTATCGCCGTCTGATATTCTCAAGAACCCTGCGCACTGCAAAAATGTCTTTTCTCCAAGTTTAGGCACTTTGAGCAATTCATTGCGGTTTTTAAATCTTCCATTTTCTTCACGATAGCTTACTATGTTTTTAGCAATAGAAGTATTAAGACCTGCTATATAGGACATAAGCGCATAGCTTGCAGTATTTACATCAACGCCTACTCTGTTAACGCAGTCCTCAACTGTGCCTTTTAGGGCAGTATCTAGTCTTGCAGGCGGCATATCGTGCTGATATTGACCTACGCCTATAGAACGGGGTTCTATCTTAACAAGCTCTGCCATAGGGTCTTGCAGACGTCTTGCAATGCTTATTGCACTTCTATGTGCAGGTTCAAGATCAGGAAATTCTTCGGCTCCTAGCTTGGAAGCAGAATAAACAGAAGCGCCTGCTTCATTGACCACTGCATAAGAAAGATGATATTCAGGTATTTCTTTTATAAGGTCAGCGACAAATATTTCTGTCTCTTTTGAAGCCGTACCGTTACCTATGGACAATAACTGCACATTGTGCTTTTTTATAAGTTCTTTTAACTTTTCTTTTGCTTCTTCTATTTTGTTTTGGGGCGGAGTAGGATATACAACTGCCTTATCCAAAAACTTTCCATATCCGTCTACTACTGCAATTTTGCAGCCTGTACGATAAGCAGGGTCAATGCCCATAGTAATTTTATTTTTTATGGTAGGCTGCATAATAAGCGGACGCAAATTGGTTTCAAACATCTTAATAGCTTGTTCAGACGCTTTTTCAAACAGTTCATTTCTGATTTCGCTATCAAGAGAAGGCTTTATAAGTCTTTTGTATGCATCATCAGCAGCGGCTTTTACCAATTCTGAAGTAGGAGCTTCTTTTACAAAAAACTTATACATTGTATTTTGAGATATAGTTTCATCTAATTCGATAACAACATTAAGACAGCCTTCTTTTTCTCCGCGGTTAATAGCAAGAATTCTATGGCTAGGAATAGTTTTTACGGGCTCTTTGTAATCCTTATACATCTCATATACTGCACGGCGTTCGCTTTCGGCTTTTTCTTCCGAAACAAGAGTCGTTGCAATATTGCCTTTTTCATAAATAAGTTCTCTTAATGTCTTTCTCAAGGCAGCATTGTCAGACATTTTTTCACAAATGATATCAAGTGCGCCTGCAATGGCTTCTTCTACGCTGTTAACCCCTTTTTCTTCATTGATGTATTTTTGTGCTTCTTTATTGATATCTGTCTGGTCGGGATTTTGTTCAAAAATCAAATCAGCAAGGGGTGTAAGTCCTTTTGCAGCAGCAACAGTTGCACGAGTTTTTTTCTTAGGCTTGAAAGGACGGTAGATGTCTTCCAATTCTGTCAAAGTCTTGGCATCTTCTAAAGCCTTGCCTAATTCATCAGTATAAACATTTTGTTCTTTTAATGATTCTATAATAACATCTTTTCTTGCTTCAAATTTTCTTAGATAATCAAGTCTATCTGCAAATTCTCTCAATTTTTGATCGTCGCAAGCTCCCGTCATCTCTTTGCGGTATCTTGCGATAAACGGAACAGTGTTACCTTGATCGAGTAATTCAATAATGTTTGCGGTATGAACTGGACTTATTCCCAATTCAGCCGAAAGTGTAGCTTTAATGTCCATTTATAACTCCGTAATGATTAATAATAAAAAACATTATAACATATTTTTGATGTTTTATGCAGTTTGACAATATTATCTTAGTTTTATTTTTGTGCCAAATCTAAGATTGGTTTTGCAATACTTATAGATGTCTGTTATAATGTTAATGTTTTATTATACTGTTTTATTATAAATTTTTAGGAGTTAAAATGACAATACAAGCATTTTTAAAGATGCAGATCATAAAAAAATATTTAAACAAGATAAAAAGCAAAAAGCATTTTGATGCTGATTCTTCTGAGCAATATAAATTAGATCCGAAAGCCGAAGAAAAGTCTCATAACTCCCATTATTTTTCTGGACATGGCATAAACGGTCAAAGTCTTGTTTTTAGATTGGGTGAAATAAGCAATAACGATAGTGAAATATGGTTTGCATATAGTGATGGCACGGGCAATAATTATATTTGCGCACATCAAAAGGCCGAATCTGACCAGACCGTGATTAATATCACTTGTATAGAGCCTGGAAAAAAATGGAAAATTCAATTTAGCGGCGGAATAATACAGGACACAAAAACTCCTCTTAATATCTGGAGCAATCCTAAAGGTGTTAGAGTAATACCTGCTGTTTTTGACGGCGAATTTGTCGCAGATCATGACATCTTTGATTTTAATACTCAAATGGATGTAACACCTATGGCAAGGGCAATCACTTTAATGCCCAAGTTTCCCAAGCAATTTTTAAAAGAACTAAAAGAAAATAATAATCCTGTATATTACGAACAAAAGGGAAAAATACAGGGCGTATTGAATATATCAGGAAAAAAGATAGTAATTGATTTGCCTGCCGTTCGCACTCATGCCTATGGAAAAAGGGATTTGAATGTCCAAAATAGACATATACGCATTTATGCATTTACCAATAATAATCAGTTTATAAACATTAATTTGCTCGGACATTCTCAAATAAAGGAATTACAGTCGGGATATAAAATTATCAATGATAAGATTGTTTGTCTAGACAGTTGCACATCAATTCAAGAAATACCGTCTGATGGCAAAGTTCCTGCCAGATTTGAAATTTTAGCCAGCTTTTTAGATGGAAAGAAATTGGTTGTAAAATGCGAAAAAGAATGCCAATTTGAGTTTCCTTTTGAAAACGGCAGTTATACAGTATATGAAGGATTAGCGAAGTTTGATATTAACGGTACTAGAGCACGCGGTGTAATAGAGTTTGGATATAATACAAGTGAGATAATATTGTAATCATTTTTTTGTATAAAAACTTGACATCTTTTTCACAGGAATATAATATAAAATATAAATCTTAAATATAATAATTATCCAAATCAAAATCAAAGTTTTTTTCAAAACTTAATCTATATATTTAGGAGAATACTATGAACTCTCAAAAGCGTATTGTAGCCATACATGATATTTCTTGTTTTGGCAGATGTTCTTTAACCGTTGCGCTTCCCATTATTTCAGCCGCAGGAATTGAAACAAGCGTAATACCTACCGCGGTTTTGTCCACTCATACAGGCGGCATTTCAGGCTTTACTTACAGAGATTTGACTGACGACATTTTGCCTATTGTTAAGCATTGGCAAACACTTAATCTCGAATTTGACGCAGTTTATACAGGCTTTTTGGGTTCTTTTGAACAAATTGATATAATTAGTCAAGTTTTCGATATGTTAAAGACCGAGGATAATCTGATAATAGTCGACCCTGTTATGGCGGATAACGGCGAACTATACAAAATTTTCCCCAAAGATTTTCCAAAAGGTATGAAGAAGTTATGTCAAAAGGCAGATATAATTATTCCCAACTTGACAGAGGCTGCTTTGTTGCTTGACGAGCCTTATAAAAACGGACCTTATACCAAAGATTATATTGAAAGTATTCTTAAAAAGTTGGCAGGTTTAGGTTGCAAAAAAGTTGTGCTAACAGGCGTTTACTTTGATGACAAAGATTTGGGCGCTGCAGCTTATGATGCTCAAACTGGTGAAATAAGCTATGCCTTTGCTCCAAAGATAGAAGGATATTACCATGGCACAGGCGATGTTTTTGGCAGTGCTTTGACCGCCGCTCTCGTAAAAAATAAAACATTGGCAGAGTCAATAAAGGTCGCAGTACAGTTTACCTCAAAAAGCATTGAAAGAACACATCAAGCAAAAACCGATATCCGATTTGGTGTCAATTTTGAAGAAGGATTGCAAGATCTGTTGAAATAATTTATTAAAGATTTTTTGACAGCTTCCTTATTTGGGAGGCTGTTTTTTTACACCTTTGATTTTCTAAAAGCATATATACGATAAATAAATCTTTTTGGAGGGGTTTATGTTTTTTAGAAATTACATAGAGCGAGCAATTGCTGTTATCAGAGGAGGACATCATTATCCTAATATAAGCGGAGAGGTAGAGTTCAGGCAGTTAAATGAAGGAGTAGAAGTTACTGTACGTATTTATAATCTTCCGCCGTTTACAAGAGAAGATGATCTGGTTATAAGTCCTTTTGGCTTTCATATTCATGACGGAAATTCGTGCGATGAAGGCACTCTTGACAATCCTTTTCCCATGACGGGAGGGCATTACAATCCCGAAAATACAATACATCCCAACCATGCAGGCGATTTTCCTGTAATTGTACCTATGTCAGACGGAACAGCATATATGAGATTTATAACAGATAGATTTAGATTAAGAGAAGTATTGAATAAACCAGTTGTAATACATCAATCGCCAGATGATTACAGGACACAGCCGGCAGGTAATTCTGGGTTAAAAATTGCTTGCGGAATAATCACAGCAGTAAGATAAAACAAAAAAAACAGCCTGTTAAAATAACAGGCTGTTATATTTTATCTGTTTTCTTCTGCTTCAAGGTTTTTGAAAGCTGAAGACATCATTAATTTTATTCGGTTAAGCTGATTTACTTCGCTTGCACCTGGGTCATAGTCAATGGCCACGATGTTTGCCTTAGGATTTTGACGTTTTAACTCTTTTATCATACCTTTACCGGTTACATGGTTAGGCAGACATGCGAAAGGCTGCATACATACAATATTATTAACACCGTCATGCATCAATTCGAGCATTTCTGCTGTTAAGAACCAGCCTTCTCCACACATTGAACCTAAATTAACAATATTGCTTGCCATTTTTGCTTTTGTCTTAATATCCATAGGATAGCCAAAGCGAGTTTTCTTAAGCTCTCTGATCATAGGCGCGCGAATAAAGTTAATAACGCTTATTAAAATATCGTTTTTTATCTTAGAACGCAAAGTTCCGTCAAGAAGCCTGTATTTTATTGTTGCGTTTTCAAAGCCGTATAAGAAAAAGTCCAGCATTTCAGGCATTACGGCTTCGCCGCCTTCCTGTTCAATAATTTTAACTATCTGGTTGTTGGCGCCCGGATGATACTTAACCAATATTTCGCCGACAAGTCCTACACGAGGCTTTTTGATGTTATTAACAGGAATAGCATTAAAATCTTTTATAATTTTAATCAAATTATTTCTAAACTTAAACAGATTAATAGATTTCAAAGATTTTTTGCATTTTTCTTCCCATTCTTTATGCAGTCTGTCTGCGCTGCCTTGTTCTTTTTCATAAGGACGAACAGCATATAATAGACGCATAAACAAATCGCCATAAACCAAAGACATTACAAGACGAATTAACATCTTAAGATTGATTTTAAATCCGCTGCATTTGTCAAGACCCACAAGGTTAAATGAAATGACAGGTACTTGTTCCATACCAGCTTCTTTTAGCGCTTTTCTCAAAAGCGGTATATAATTGGTAGCTCTGCACCCGCCGCCTGTTTGTGACAGCATTACTGCAGTAGTGTTAAGGTCGTAATTGCCTTTTTGAAGAGTATTGATTACTTGTCCTAAGGTAATTATGGTAGGGTAGCAGGCGTCGTTATTGACATATTTTAGACCTACATTGATTGCATCAGGATCATAATCAGGCAAAATGTCAAGCTTATATCCAGAAGCTCTGATAGCTTCAGATAGCAAACTGAAATGGATAGGCGACATATTGGGCGCGATGATAGTATGTGTTTTTTTCATCGCCTTGGTAAAGTCTTTTTTAGGTTCTCTTGAAGGCGGCAATATAGAGCATATATTTTTTCTTTCACGCTCATTAATTGCAGCAATCAATGACCTAATTCTGATTCTAGCTGCGCCTAAGTTATTAACTTCATCAATCTTTAATACTGTATAAATCTTGTTGGCTTCATGCATTAATTCCATGACCTGATCAGTAGTTACCGCATCAAGTCCGCAGCCAAATGAGTTGAGCTGAATAAGTTCAAGATTGTCTGTATGTCTTACAACTTCGGCGGCGGCATAAAGACGCGAATGATAAACCCATTGATCTACAACTCTTAACGGTCTGGGAGTTTTTCTCAAATGGCATATACTGTCTTCGGTCAAAATTGCAAATCCGTATCTGTTTATCATATCAGCGATACCGTGGTTGATTTCGGGATCGATATGATAAGGACGGCCTGCAAGCACAATGCCTTTTTTTCCTGTTTTTTTCAGTTCTTCTATTACTTCTTCGCCTTTTTTTCTGATATCATCCTTAAAGTGTGCCTGTTCTTCGTAAGCCGCATCAACAGCCTGATAGATTTCAGCTTTTGATATTTCAGGGAATACCTCAGCTAATCTTTCTTTCATTCTTTCAGGATTATTTAAAGGCAGAGTAGGCGATAAGAATTTTACGTCATTTTTTAATTCATCAATGTTGTTTCTTAAAACATCGGGGTACATGCACACGATAGGGCAGTTATAGTTGTTATCTGCTTGAGGATCTTCCTTTTGCTCATAAGGAATACAAGGATAGAAAATAGTTTTTACTCCGCGTTTTATTAATGAAGCAATATGTCCATGAGATAATTTTGCCGGATAGCAAACGGATTCCGAAGGCATAGTTTCAATGCCTAGATCAAAAATAGCTCTGGACGAACGAGGAGAAAGCACCACCTCATAACCAAGGCGTGTGAAAAATGTATGCCAGAACGGATAATCTTCGTACATTCCCAAAGCTCTGGGGATACCGATTTTTCCACGGGTAGGATTTTCGGGGTTTTTATAATAATTGAATAGTCTTTGATATTTGTATTGATACAAGTTAGGCAACAAACCAGGGGGCAATTCTTCGCCTGCGCCTCTTTCACAGCGGTTATTGGTAATAATTTTTTGACCGTCTGAAAACTCTGTTATTGTCAAAAGACATTTGTTGCCGCACAATCCGCAATGTTTTGAAGTCTTTACTGGATTTAAATTTTTTATTTCTTCAAGCGTTTTTAAGGTAGATGCTTGTCCTCTATAATTATTTCTTGCAATCAACGCCGCACCAAAAGCACCCATAAGACCAGCGATATCAGGACGTACAACCTCTCGCTTGCTTATAAGTTCAAACGCGCGCAAAACTGATTCGTTAAGGAATGTTCCGCCTTGAACGATAATCTTTTCTCCTAGTTCTTGAGGATCGCGTATTTTTATAACCTTGAACAATGCATTTTTTACTACCGAATAAGAAAGACCTGCACTTATGTCTCCAACTTCTGCGCCTTCTTTTTGAGCCTGCTTTACGCGCGAGTTCATAAATACTGTACAGCGTGAGCCCAGATCGACCGGATTAGCAGCCAGCAAACCAAGCTCAGCAAATTCTTCAGCTTTTAGACCAAGGGCAGAAGCAAAAGTTTCGATAAAGCTTCCGCAGCCTGAAGAACATGCTTCGTTTAACAAAATGCTGTCGACGGTTTGATTTTTTATTCTGAGACATTTCATATCTTGTCCGCCGATATCCAGAATAAAATCAACTCCAGGCAGAACATATTCTGACGCAGTATAATGCGCCATAGTTTCTATTTCACCCATATCAACGCCTAATGCTTTTTTGATAAGGTTTTCGCCATATCCTGTAACGCAAGAATATGCAATATAAGCATTAGAGGGCATTTTGGTGTAAATTTCTTTTAAGATTATACTAACTGTTTTTAAAGGATTGCCGCCGTTTGAACCATACCAAGAATAAACAATCTTACCGTCTGAATCAATCAAAGCGGCCTTTGTTGTAGTGGAGCCTGCATCCAAGCCCAAAAAGCATGCTCCCTCTGTTTGAGACAAATCGCCCTTTGGAATAGTAGCTTTGCGATGTCTTTCTCTAAAGCTTTCAAGTTCTTCTTTGCTTTTAAACAAAGCAGGCAATCTTGAAACCTCTTGTTCTTTTATTGTCGCCAAAGTGGCAAGCTTGCTTTCTATTTCTTGTTTTGTTTTTATTTTACTGTCAACAGATGATAAAGCCGCACCAATGGCGTTAAATATTTCAGAATTTTCCGGAACTATTACTTCATCTTCAGTTAAATTGAGTGTTGTAATAAAGCGTTTTCTCAATTCAGGCAAAAAATGCAAAGGACCGCCCAAAAAGGCGACATTTCCTTTTATAGGCATACCGCAAGCCAGACCTGAAATAGTCTGATTGACTACAGATTGAAAAATAGATGCAGCCAAATCACTTCTGGGCGCACCGTCATTAACAAGTGGCTGAATATCGCTTTTAGCAAAAACACCGCATCTCGAAGCGATAGGGTAGATAGTTTTAGCATTGGCTGCCAATTCATTCAAGCCGCTTACTTCAACATTAAGAAGCGTTGCCATCTGGTCCAAAAACGCACCTGTTCCGCCAGCGCATGTGCCGTTCATTCTTTGTTCGACGCCGCCTTTATTAAAGTAAGTGATTTTGGCATCTTCACCGCCAAGCTCTATCGCTACGTCTGTTTTAGGTGCTAATACTTCTATTGCTTTTACGCCTGCTACGACTTCCTGTATAAAAGGAATATCAAGCCACCTAGAAACAGATATACCGCCGGAGCCTGTAACCATGATATGAAAATTATCAAACTTTTTAAGCAGCTCTTCAACAACATTAATCAATGTCTTTTTTATATCAGAATAGTGCCTTTGATAAGAGCTAAACAATATTTTATTGTTTTCATCTAAAACGGCAGTTTTAATTGTGGTTGAACCAACGTCAAGCCCAATAGAGATCATTCTTGCTTTTTTACCTCTTTTAAGCAATTATTATAAATATATAAAAATATTAATTCTTATTAAATATTATAGGTTATAATTATAACAAAGAAATCACAATTCGTCACTTTTTTGCTTATTGTTAATAATTGTAAAATCTAAATAAAAATAAAAAACTTTTGGGAATTTTGCTAGATTGATGTCTTAAGATTAATAAAAAATCAAATCCAAATAAAATTGGATTAATAAAAAAGGTTTTATAATTAAACGCCCTGCATAGTTTTAGCAGGGCGCTTTTTAAAAGACTTAGTCTTTAATATAAGGCTTCAAATCTTTTATAAGTTCGTCCACGTCTTTTCCGTCATGGATTTCTAGGGTAATGGGTTTGGACAAATCCAAACTGAAAATTCCTAATATTGATTTTGCATCTACAGTATATCGGCCGCTTTTAAGGTCAGTTTCAACCGTGTATTTGCTAACGGTATTAACGAAATCCTTTACATCAGCATAAGTAAGACTGAGCACAACAGATTTCATTGGTCTTTCCTCCTTATAACTATTTATTACATTATACAATAGTTAAACGGGATATGCAAGCTGAAAATTAAATTGATTAGCTTTTTTTCATGTGATATAATAACATAAAAATCAAATCAAAATCATAAACATCATCATTTAAAGAGGAGAGATATGAGTATTGGTTCACCCGATGCATTTACAAAAGCCTGCGATGAAATGTCTTGTGCAAAATTCATAATGTCAGATAAATACATAACACAGGTCTTAAAATCAATCGCTGCATATCCGCGCCTTTATGAAATTTTAGCATGTTGTGTTAAAGATTATGATTTTCCGGCTGCTTTGGCTGCAGCTAGCATAAGTGTTGCACCTAATGTATATAAAATAAAATATCCCGAATCAAGAGAAGAATTTTGTGCGTTTGTTTTTTCAATGCTTTGGGAAATCGACGCAAAAAGACTTAATTTGACTAGATTTTTGCAAGAATTTTATATGTCAGATACAGATAATATAAATACAGCATACAAAAATTGGTGTTATGATGTTATTTTAAAGTTCAAAAGAACAGCGTTAGGGCTTTTAAACATCAACAACGATAAACTATATTATAATAATGAGGTATCAAGACCGCTTAATCGTGCTCAGGCAGAAGAAATATCGACATATGTTTCTGAAATGATAATATTTTTATCCAAAGAAAGCGATATTGATATTGATGTCAGAGAAGAATTATATGTTTTAGCGCAGCTTCTTAACAGCAGTCTTAACGGCAGACCAAAACTTGTTTATGGACTTTGGATAGGTCTGAAAAACACCGCAAAACCGTTTTCTTTCTTGAACTATTACTTAGATAATATAGAAAGACTCTTGAAAACCTTTGGAATAATCAATGTTGGATAATATCTTTGTTTTGGCATAAACTAAGGTAAAATTATATGGATAATGTCTTGATGTTTGAATTTTGCATAGACGGCAAATTCCTCAGCATTTATTGCGGCATCTTAGAGGATAATCACTTCGCCTATGCTTTTTTTGACGGCAAGTCAGCGTCACGAAAATTCTTAAGAGGCGAATGCAGACTTTTCAAATATCAATTTCAAGCCTTAGAAAATATTTTTACGCCAGAACGCCTTAGATTTTCGCTTTATGGCGAAGTAGGAATTAGCTGTGATATAAAAATAACCAATCACAGCAAGTTCCAAAGCAATCGCGGGCTTGCCAATATTTTGCCCCGAAATGTTCATATAGAATTTATTTCACAGTTGAGTGAATTTGTCGGTGAGGTTACTATAAATGGCAAGACATATCAAGTAAATGATTGGGGATACATTCATAGAATATCTACCAAAAGACTGCCAGACAGGTTTTATGCGCTTAATTTATTGGGTGATAATGTATGCCTTGCTTCTTATATGGCTAGCAATGCCATTTGGATATATAATTTTGATTCTTTTTTGACGGCAGGCACAATAGGCGGTCAATATTATAGATTCGCCGATTATAATCTTTCTACTATTTCAGTGATTGATGACGGTAATCATCTGTTAGTAAAGCTCCAAAAAGGCAAAACCGAACTTAATCTTTGCGCAGAGTGCGGAAACGAGCAATTCATAAAGTATAATAACAGAATTATTAGAGCCAATAATTATACCAAGGCAGATGTTGTGCTTAATGTCGGCAACAAGCAGGTATATAAAGGCAGTGTATCTGCGAGCTTGCTAATTAACGGCAAAATTAAAGTCGGCAAAGATGTAGAAACATCTAAATTTTGTGAAGCCTCTGTTTTGAATTAAATTTTAATTTTGGTAAAAACAAAATATTAATATACTTGACATTAAGACTCTTTTTGATTAGAATTAAATATGCTTTTTTGCGGAATTGTGTAACGGTAGCACATACGGCTCTGACCCGTACAGTCTAGGTTCGAACCCTAGTTCCGCAGCCAAACAAAATCTAATCCGAGCCAGACACGGTATCGGATTAGCAGTTGCAGCAGTTGTAGTTGCAACTGTTGGAGCAACTGCACCGGCAGTTGTTGCAGTAGGCGCTGGAGTTGTTGCAGGAACTGCAGCTACCACATTAACTTCAACTTGTTTAACAGTTGCAATGGTTGCAGCAGGATTATCTCTTGCCGCAACTGCAGTAGCCTCTATAGATTTTGAAGGTGTAAAATATGAATTAAAAGAATATTCTAAGGTTGCTAAAGAACTAATAAAAGGTTTTTATTACTTGGCAATTGGTGATAAAGATGGTAGAATGTTGGTATCTCCGATTAGAATACCAACTGTAGTACTTGCTTCTAAAGCAATGCAAGCTGGATTAAGCGTTTATTCTCCAGACCCATTAGAGGCATATGCGGTAGCACAAATGGCAGGTAACGGAATGGCTCCGGTTTTAGACCCAGCTCACCAAAATGGATATTTTGCTCACTATCATGCATATGGAAGACCTAAGCCATCTTCTCACGCATTCTATGGTATTCCAACTGCAAAAGGATGTTATTAAAAAGGATTTAAAGTATGATGAGAATAGATTTCACAAAAGTAAATGATTTACTAACTAAAAAATATAAGGCAACAATCATTACAAAACAACAATTTAAAGATGCTGTTTATGGTTTTAATAGAGAAGATATAGACGATGATATATCTACTCTTTCTGAGGGAATAATAACTAATGAAAATGCAATCTTTTATTTAATTAATGATATAGAAGTATTAAATAAAAATTGTCAATGCATTAATCCACAAATGTATCCTTTAGGTAAAACAATGCCAGCACCATTGTCAGGATTTATGCCATATATTCTTTTTATTGCAGAATTATCTAATGATAAATCTGAAATGATAAATTATGCCAAATGGGGATCATTTGCTGATAATATTTTTGACGAATTATATACTTTAAAAAAGCAACAAGATAATATACCAGCAAAATAAATTTCATAAAAAACAAAGGAATAATTTTTTATTACTTTGTTTTTTATTTGTTTCCTATATCTATTCAATACTTTTTATCTTAATAAGTTCTATTGAATCGTTTTACGTTTGATTCACTCAGCCATATGCCACCATAGTCTAGCGGTCAGGACGCTGGCCTCTCACGCCGGAGACTGGAGTTCGATTCTCCATGGTGGTGCCAGAAATTTAAAGACCACAATCTTGTGGTCTTTTTTATTTTATCTCTATATGTTAAATTTTTATTAATCCGCGCCATAACTTGATAAGTTTAAAAGATTAATATATAATTGCATTAATTATGATTTTTCTAAAGAACAAAATCGCGCAAAAGCCTATAATGTCCACGCCCGCGAAAGCTATGTATGGGTTTGGAAGCTTGGGCTTTTGCATGGTTTCTCAGACCGCGACATCGCTTTTAATGTACTTTGGAACCGTCGCCCATCTTATGCCGGGAACATTGATGGGCATAGCCTTGTTTATCGGCACGATTTGGGACGGCGCTAGCGATCCGATATTCGGCTCGCTGTCCGATAGAGCCAAGAGCAAAATATTTGGCCGAAGACACGGCTTTATGTTCTTTGGAATGTTTGGCGTCGCCTTGGTCAATATATTCCTATGGTGGCTGCCTAAAACTTTTCCCGTCTGGGCTAAGTTTATTTGGTTTGTGGTATTTATCCTGCTTTTCCAAACATTCAACACAATCTTTCAAACGCCTTATCAAGCGCTCGGCGTGGAACTAGCCAGCAGCTACGACGACCGCTCGTCTATAGAAGTTTTTAAAACAATTTTCTTCTTGATAGGAATGATTATTCCTATCGTGTTACTGGCTGTAATTTTTACCGACAAAGAAAACGTAGAGCAATACCAAACGATGGCCTATATAGGCTCTTGCGTTATGCTTATATCAAGCGCCTTAGCCTTTATGGGCACATATAACCAACTGCCTAGACTCAATATTAAGGCGCGCGAGGGCACAATAGAGAAAAAATCGGTTTTAGTTGTATTTGTAGATTTTATAAAATCCTTTAAGGTAAAAAACTTCAGAGCCTTAGTCGTAGGATACGCGATATCCTTAATGAGCGCGGCGTTCTTGACGTCTATTGGTCTACACTTCTTCCAATACACCTTTAACCTAGACTATACTCAAACCGCGATAGCATTGGGCGGCTTGTTCTTGATGACGATATTGTCCCAGCCCATTTGGATGTTCATATCCCGCAAACTCGACAAAAAAGGCGCGCTCATTATGGGCGTGGCTATAGGGCTTGTGGGCATAGTGTATGAAGGATTTGTTTTCATTTCGTATTACTATCTTAATACCATTGTGGACGGGGAACTGTTTATTTACCTAGTCGCCGGAATGCTGGTAATAGGCTTAGGCGTAGGCGCGATATTCTCTATGCCTGGTTCTATGATGGGCGACCTAATAGCCGTCGAGCAAGCCCGCACCGGCATAAACAAGACCGGAACGTATAACTCCTTTATGACCTTCGCTTATAAGCTATCCCAAAGCTTTTCGTCCTTTATGGCGGGCATAATTTTGGATATTATAGGCTTCGACGCTCAAAAAGAGATGAGCAAAACGGTTTTCGCTTCTCTAGGCTGGGCGGTATTGGCTTGTATCTTTATAGTGCTTACGGTAAGCATTATATTCTTTGCCCAATACAGCATTACCAAAAAAGAAATCCAAGAACTTACCGCAAACGTTTCAAACAACATTATCGAATAAAATCCTTAATAGTCATAAAAATAAAACAGCCTTTAAAAAAGGCTGTTTTTTTCATAAAAAAAAATCCCGCCAATGCCGTCTGACGCTAATTTATATACCCGCTTTCGCAGGTGGGTGAATCGACGCCGTATCTGCCTTCCTCCGCTGTCTGGTTTTTAAGCCAGTGAAATTACTGAGGCCTGACATCAAGCGGCTGTACGCATTCTCCCTTTTCTTTTCTGTGGGCATAAATTACGCGCCATAACAAACACAGCAGGAGCTAATATAATTTATGTTCTGTCTATCTGTATTATACTACATCGTTTATTATTTAATCAAGGGCTAAAGGTTTGTTGTCAAAAACTTACAACGCTTTCCTTGCGCGATGTTTTTTCATATTTTATAATATGAAATCAATTAGAATTGTTGACATACCGTCACAATATGTTAAAATCAAAGCAATAAAAATTAAGGAAACATATATGCAAAACGCTAGACACCTAAATCGTTCTGTTTATAATATCGCCTTAATAGCCGTGTTCGGCGCTTTTATTTTCGTGTTTACCGCGTTTGTCCATTTCCCCGTAGGAATGGGGTATGTCCATTTGGGAGACATATTTATCTTTGTCGCTTGTATGTTTTTAGGCTATTACGCGGTCATTCCATCCGCCATAGGCAGCGCTTTGGCCGATTTATTTTTAGGCTACAGCTTTTACGCGCCGGCGACTTTAATAATAAAAGCGTTGATGCCCGTTATTATGCTGCTGATTAAAGGCAAAAAGCAATCCAATATACTCGTATTGATTGGAATGATTGCGGCGTCGGTGTTTATGCAGATAGGCTATACTTCTTTTGAGGTTTTGCTAGTTGCGATAGGCAACCCCAACGCTACCACATACGCCGCGGTATTAGCCCCGCTTTTGATATTGTCTAATTTTACCCAAACCTTGTTCGGGGTAGCGGGCGGCTGGATTTTGATTAAGGTATCCCAAAAACTCAATTTGTTTGATAGAATAAAGGTGTTGATTTCTATAGAAAAGGAAAATCACGAATGAAGTTATATGTCTTAGGCTGTATGGGGCCTTACCCCGAAAAAGACGCCGCCTTAAGCGGTTATTTGGTGGAATCAAAAAGCGCTAAGGTCTTATTAGACTGCGGCAACGGCGTTTTGGCGCGGCTTCAAAATTATACGGACATAATCAAACTTGACGCGGTGATTTTGACGCACTTGCACGCCGACCATATGTCGGATATCTTGGTATTGAGATATTACTGCGCTTTTAACAACCTAAAATTAGACGTTTATTTGCCCCAAGAAGACAGCCTAGAATACAGTCTAATATCTTCTTGCGAAAACTTTAATATTATCAATATCGAGCCCGACAAAACCTATAAAATCAAAGACTTAAACATCCATTTTGTCGAGATGGCTCACCCCAAAAAGTGCTTTGGGGTAAGGCTGGAAGACGAAAAGGCAGTCTTGGCCTATACCGGGGACACCACGCTAAACCCTAACCTTGATAAGCTGACTTTGGGGGCGGACACGGTATTAATGGATTGCGCCTTTCCTACGCAAGCTCATAAACCCCAAACGCCGCATATGTCGCTGTCCCAAGGCGCGCTGTATGCCCAAAATAAGCCGTTTAAACTTCTTGTGACGCACATAATCCCCAATACCGATATAACTAACGAGCTAAAAGAACTTGGTCTAAATAGAGTCTATCAGGACGACATATACGAAATTATCCGTCAGGGATATAACTTAATCAATAGAGCGGGGGAATAAAGATTTTTTATAGACCAGAGGTAAAGATTTAAGATAATTAAAGACAAATTAAAAGGGCCGTCGATAACGGCCCTTTGTTATTAGTCTTCAAATTCGTCTTTATATTCTTTAGGAACATATTTCTTCTTTCTTACCAAACGTTTGCCTGATTCCGTAATTATGACATCGGGCTGTTGAGGTTCGACCGCTTCTTCCTTAGGAGTTTCGGGTTTAGCTTCTTCTTTCTTTTGAGCGGTGTTTATAGTGACGCGGCGGTCGTATGTCGCTGCGCTTTTCTTCCTGCTGAACTTAAACTTAGGCAGGATATCCGAAATTAATATCATAACCAGGCAGAATACAAACAGCAGCGAGAAGAATATAACAGGCAGCAGCCACCATTCAAAAGGCTTTTTATTTTCGGTTTCGTCAGGAGTTTCGGAAGAAGTCTCGCTCAATACGACTTTTTTAATGCTATCAGGTCTTAAGTTCTTGTCGTCTAGCGAAAGCGCGGCTTTGCCTTCGTTATATTCGGTCTCGTCTATTTTATCTACGATAATTTGGTCTACGATAACCAAGCCCGAAGCCAAAGCGTCAGGTTTTGTGTTGTCGCCCAACCAAATCTGCAAGGTATGAGTTACCTCGGAAGAAGAGCCTACGTTGACGTAGAAGTGATAGTCCACGAAATTATTGTCATAGTTGAATTCGCGGTTTTCTGTATTGATATTGTCAAAATAATGATTTTCTGAGAGCAATATCCTTGCGCCTTTGCCTTGAGGTATGTTTACGGTCTTAATTCTTACGGTTACGCGATAAAACGCGTTGGATTCGTAAGATATAGCGGTTTTTTGCTGCATACCGTAAGCGGTGGGGTAGGGGCTGTAAATTATCATAGCGTAAGGAGATACGTTATCCTTTCCGATTTTAGCCTTGTCTAAACCGCCTAAAACGGAAGCGTCGTATTCGTCAAGGTTAATGCTGCCCACCTTTACGGTTCTGATATCGGCAAAAGGATTAATGCTCGACCAGTTTAAAAGCTTCTTTAAAGCGCCATCCGTTTCCTCAAAGGTTTCAAAGTTTTCATATAAGAAGCTGTATTTCTTGTCATAAACGCCTTTAGCGTTCTTGAATTCAGCTTCGTCTACGGTAACGGCGTCTACAAAGTCCACAAACAAGTGACCGCTTGCGTAATACTCGTTCTTGAATCCGCCTTCCTTGCCAAGCCAGATTTCCAAAGTCAAAGTTTGAGCGTTGTTTCCGCTGTAAACATAGAAATTAAAAGTCCTAAATTGATTGAGCGTGTCAATGTTGGAATGTCTAGCTATTACGATGTCGCCTTTCTTCAAAATAAGTTCCGCGCCGTAGTTGTCGGAATTTAGTTGAGTCTGCAATTCGACAAAAATCTTTTTATAGGTGTTAGCCTCGACGGAGATATCTATAGAATATCCGTAAGCCGAAGGCGCGATATTGGCTATCATTAACAAGTTAGTGTTAGGTCTGTCGGTCGTAAAGGGATAGGAAGGAGCGCCATAAGCTTGGCTGTTGGCGTCAAAATGCGCTTTGTCGCCTCTGACTATGCCCGCGATAGTGTTTTTATCGTTATTAGTCAAAGTCTTCCAAGAAGCTACGGGCAGAGGATATTTATATTCTTTGTAGTTGCCAATCGTCTCAAAATTCCCGTTGTCCACTGCGGGGCTGCCTTGGCTGTCGCTGAATGTGATTAATGTTCCATTGGTGCTGTTTGTGCTAAAGTCTTCGGGCAAAATCTCTTCCAAGGTTATATTGTCAAAATAAACCTTGCCCGAAGCGGGATCTGTGCTGTTGCCAAGCCACAGCTCGACATATATTTCTTTATCCATCAGGCTGGAGCCCCTAATAAAGAAGCTGCCTTGGTTCCAGTCTTTTAGCCAAGTGTCAGAGCCTAAGTTTCCGGAGAAAGTATTTAGAGTGCCTTGAGTGGTAAACTTTCCGTTTTCATCCTTGGTGGATATAGCCGCGAAAGCGGTTCCGCTTACGACTTTATTTTTTTGCCATATTCCAAGATGATAGAATTTATGTCTTTCGATTTTAATAGCCTTAGAACGATAGCCTACATAACCAGGCGCGGAAGCGGAAAGTTTTAAGCAGTGGTCGCCAAAAGGCATATATATTTCGTTCTCTAGCGAAGCGCTCGCCGTGCCGGCAATCAAATCCCAATTAGAATAACCGCTCTCAAAATTGCCTTGGAAAGATTCGGGCAATATGTTGTTGTTATATTCGTCGGCGAATAAATCGTTCGGGCCTTGGATGCTCTTGTTGTAATTATAGGTTTCGTAAGAAATCGGCTGCAAAAGCGCTTTGTCAAAGAACACAAAACCCGAAGCGGGCCTCATTGTCTTGTTGCCGTCTTTATCTTCACTGACATCGCCAAGTTGCAGGGAAACTTGGATCGAAGCGCTCTTATAGCTGTAACCCGAGAAATAAATGGAGTATTGCGTCCAAGATTGATATGTATTAATCGGCTTGCTTATAACATTGATGTCGCCGGTAATGGCTATAAACGCGCCGTAGTTATAATCTTTACCAATTTTGGAGAAATCGGGAGTGTAAACATAAACGCTTAACTTGTAATAAGAATTGGGCTTTATTTCAAAAGAGTTTGATTTAAAAGCGTAAGCTGTCTGATTAAGAGTGCTTATCATTAAAACATTTGCTTTGTCGGAATTCTTATCGTTAGGGCTTAAGATACTTTCGTTAAAATTTTGATTTCTAAAGTCTTCGGGTAATTGATAAGGGTTGTCCTCGTCGCTTACTTTAGCTATAAACGAATCTAGCTTAAGGCTTATAACTCCGGCCGCTACCTTGGAGGATAGCTTTGAGTCCATTACTTCGCCCGTCCAATCGGAAGGCGAAGCGGGATACGAATCGCCCGCGGAAGAAAAGCTGTCGTCTATCAAGTTTTCCATCTTTATAACAGGCGGCTCGTAATCGTATGTATCCGCAGCCTTAACAAATTTTAAGTTGCCTATTATTGAAGCAAATGCTATAATAACGCCTAGAAAAAATACGCTGAGTTTCTTAATCATTTGGTTTTCCTTCATAAAGTCCTTTTTAAATGGCTTCGTTCAAATTGTAAACTATCTATTATTATATAAAAATAACTTCCCAAAATCAATTAAATACGCCTTTTTTCTATTTCTTTGATATTTTTGCTCTCCTTGGCTCAAAATAACTATCGCGATGAAAAAATTTCCAGAAAAGATTACTCTATTAATATGTGGAGCATTAATAGGTTTTATTAATGGTTTTTTTGGCGGCGGCGGCGGTATGATTGCTGTGCCCGTCTTGGAGCGAATTTTAAAAAACGACACCAAAATCGCCCACGCCACGGCAATTTTAATTATTTTGCCACTTTGCATATCCAGCGCGATAGTTTATATCGTCTCTGGATATTTTAAGCTGGACAGCGGTCTGCCTGCGGGCGCGGGCGTAATAGCGGGCGGAATTTTGGGCGCGGCGCTGCTTGCCAAACTCAACAGCAAGACAATTAGGATAATTTTCGCGGTGGCTATGACTTTGGTCGGGCTGAAAATGGCGATTTTCCCATAAAACAAGCGAGGGCAATATGTGGCGGATTATTAAATTTATACTCATAGGTTTCGCGGGCGGCATATTAGGGGGAATGGGTATGGGCGGCGGCACGTTGACTATACCACTGCTGACAATGCTTGCCGGAGTGGAACAGCATACCGCTCAGGCTATTAATTTGGTGGCTTTTATACCTATGGCGTTAATCGCCCTAATCGTCCATTTTAAGAACAAATTGGTCAAAACCCAAGGTGTTTTATATATCATAATACCAGCGGTCGCTTTAAGCGTTTTGTCGTCATTTATCGTTAAAAAAATTAATTCTACCTTGCTCTCAAGGCTTTTTGGCGTTTTTTTGGCGCTGCTGGGGCTGTGGATATTAATTGATAATCTATTTATCCATAAAAACTCAAAAAAAGCATAAAAGTCTCCTTGCATTTTTTGCCCTTTTTTTGCGCACTCTAAAAACTGACTATATTTTAGGGAGACTTTGAAGTTGGACGACAAAATTAAAGCGGTTATAATGGCGGGCGGCAAGGGCACAAGACTGCTGCCTTTGACTCAAAACTTACCCAAGCCCCTAATGCCCATTTTAAACAAACCTGTCATTTATTATATAATCAAATTACTATTAAGCTACAACATCAACGACATTGGGGTTACGCTGATGCATATGCCCCAAAAAATTATAGACACCGTAAACAGCCTGTTTCCCCTTAATTTTCATTACTTTATAGAAATTCAACCTTTGGGCACGGCAGGCAGCGTAAAAGCCGCCAAACATTGGCTAAACGACAATCCCTTTATAGTCATAAGCGGCGACGCGTTGACTAATTTAGATTTAGCCCAAATTTACGACGCCCACTTAAAAAGCGGAGCGGATATCACTATGGCGGTCAAGGAAGTCCAAAATCCTTCGCTTTACGGCGTGGTAAAAACGGATAAAGACGGGTTCGTCGCCGATTTTATAGAAAAGCCCAAGGGCGGCCAAGTTATAAGCAATATTATCAACTGCGGCATTTACGTAATCAACCCCGAAGTATTAAAATATATTCCTAAGAACGCAATGTTCGATTTCGCCAAGGATTTATTCCCCATAATACTAAAAAAGGGCAAAAAGATATATACGCACAAAATAGACAAGTATTGGTGCGATATAGGCTGCATAGAAGAATATTTTAGGGCCAATATGGATATGCTCAACGGCGTAAACGGCTTGGACTGTTACACCAAAAATGTTCCCGAAATATACGATATAGCCTTTAGAAAAACATATTTCGGCAAGCGAAGCTTTGTAGGCTTAAAAGTAGACATCGGCAATAATGTCATAATAGGCGACAACTGCCATATAGACGGCAACATATCTTTGTCAGACTGCATTATTTTTGACAACACTATCTTAGACGTTTCTTGCCACGGCGCTATCGCCACGCCCGAACACTACATTCCCGTTTTATTCAAACAGCCGCTTTCGTCCGAGCAAGAGCAGACCGCCGCGGGGAAATCATATTAGTCCTTTAGGGTGTATCCAATCCGTTTTGAATTTGTAAAATTCCGCCAAATGATATATAATGGTTTTACAAAACTAAAGACTAAATAATTTTTGGAGGCTTTTTGGATACACTAAAAGTAATTTTTTTGGGCGGAGTAGGAGAGATAGGCAAAAATATAACCGCCTTTGAATATAAAAACGATATCATAGTAGTGGACTGCGGCTCGGCGTTTCCGAGCATAGATATGCCCGGAGTGGATTTGGTCATTCCGGACGTAAGCTATTTGATTGACAACATCCATAAAGTAAGAGGATTTTTTCTAACCCACGGCCACGAAGACCACATTGGCGGCTTGCCTTATATCTTAAAACAATTCGGATTAAGAGTTCCTATTTACGCGTCAAACATAACCTTGGCTCTTTTGGAGCATAAGTTTAAAGAGCATAAATTAGACAACGTCAACGTAAACGAAATCAGAAAAAACTCCGTTATAAAAGCGGGCGCGTTTACGGTAGAGTTTATCAAGGTCAGCCATTCCATTTCGGGCAGTTTCGCTTTATATATAGAATGCCCCGCCGCAAGAGTGTTCCACACCGGCGACTTTAAGGTGGACTACACGCCTATCGACGGCGAGATGATTGACTTAAGGCGCATAGCTGAAATCGGCAAAAAAGGCGTGACATTAATGTTGTCCGAAAGCACCAATATAGAGCGCCCCGGCTATTCTATGAGCGAGTCCACCGTGGGCAAGTATTTAAATAATTACTTTGCCCAAAACGCGGGCAGGCGCTTGATTGTAGCCACTTTCGCGTCCAATATCCATAGAATCCAGCAAATAATAGACCTGGCTCAAAAGTTTGGGCGAAAAGTAGCGTTCAGCGGCCGCAGTATGTTTAATGTTTTGGAAGCGGCGTCCAAGATAGGCGAGATTAGATTGGACAAGAATTTGATCGTCGACTTGGAGCGGACCAAAAAAATCGACGACTCCAAGCTGGTCATTATCACCACCGGCTCTCAAGGCGAGCCTATGAGCGCTTTGACAAGAATGGCAAGCGGGGAATTTAACAAAGTAAAAATCACCGCCAACGACACGGTAATAATATCCGCTTCGCCTATCCCCGGAAACGAAAAACTAATATACAACGTCATAAACAACCTATACGAAAAGGGCGCTAAAGTCATCTACGAAGACTTAGCAGACGTTCACGTTTCGGGACACGCCTTTAGGGAAGAGCTTAAGCTTATATATCTATTGGTCAAGCCCCGCTACTTCATTCCAGTCCACGGCGAGATTAGGCATCTAAAACAGCATATGGAAATGATAGCCGATTTAGGCCACAACCCCCACAATATGCTTATGGCGAAAATCGGCGACAAGATAGAAGTATGCTCTAAATATATGAAAAAGGCCGAAACCGTAAGCGCGGGCAATGTCTTGGTGGACGGCGCGGGCATAGGCGACGTGGGCGCCGAAGTGTTAAGAGACAGAAGACACCTGTCCGAAGACGGAATGCTGCTTGTAATAATGGGCATAGAGCAGGGCGGCGAAGTTTCGTCTATAGACGTCATCACCAGGGGCTTTATATACGCCAAAGAATCGGCGGATTTAATAGAAGAAATCAAGCAAGTTTCAATTAATTCTGTAAACGGCATAGACTTAAAGCTGCAAATCGACAGAGAAATATTAAAAAACAATATCCGAAAAAACTTGCGCAACTTCTTAAACAAGAAAATCAAAAGAAGTCCAATGATTTTGCCTATTATAATTGAAAACTAAAATGCGTTTGGAAGATATTTTAGACTATTGCCGTCAGCGCAATATTCCGACTATAAGCGAGCCCGCTTGGCAACAATTAGATAAAGCGCTGCAAAAATATAAGCCCTATAAGATATTAGAAATAGGCACAGGTTCAGGATATTCGGCAATCAAGATTTTAAACTCGGTTAAAAACTACGCCGACTTAGAAAACATAAGCTTTACCACTATAGAAATAGACGCCGAACGGTTTGAAATCGCGCGCGCCAACCTAAAGGCTATGGGGCTTTATGCGCACGCTGAAATGATTTTGGAAGACGCGGCGGCGGTTTTGGGTTTATATGTCTTGCAAAATAGGTTGTTCGACTTTATCTTTTTAGACGGGGCTAAAGGGCAGTATATATACTATCTGCCCAATCTATTAAAGATTTTAAAAGACGGCGGAGTACTATTTTGCGACAACCTGACCTTTCACGGAATGTCCAAAGACGGCAAAAACACCTACCACAAAATGCGCACTATAGCTGTAAACTTACAAAGGTTTGAGCGCGAACTGAGGAATTGTCCCCAGCTAAAATGCGAAATAATAGAAACAGGAAACGATTGCGTGGCAATCTGCCAAAAGATATAAGAGATGAAAAAGATTGAGTTGTTAGCCCCCGCGGGCAATATGGAAAAACTAAAAACCGCCCTGTATTTTGGGGCTGACGCCGTATATATGGGCGGGCGTAATTTCAGCCTAAGGCAATACAGCCAAAACTTCTCAGACGAGGAAATCTTCGAGGCGGCAAACTACGCCCATAGTTTAGGCAAGAAAATATATGTCACCGTAAACATCTTCGCGCGCGATTACGACTTTAAAAAATTAACCGAATACCTAAAAATTTTGGAAAGCGCCAAAGTCGACGCCGTAATTGTAAGCGATTTGGGCGTTATGGACACAGTGTTAACCAACACAAGCCTTGACGTCCATATAAGCACTCAGGCAAACACCACCAACTCAAGGGCGATAGATTTATACGCTAGACTAGGCGCTAAGAGAGTGATACTTGCCCGCGAGCTGACCTTAAAAGAGATTAAGGAAATAAAACAAAACCTAAAGAGCGATATAGAGATAGAAGCCTTTGTGCACGGGGCTATGTGCGTTTCCTATTCGGGCAGATGCCTGCTTAGCAACTTTTTCACTGGCAGAGACTCTAACCGGGGCGAGTGCGTCCAAGCCTGTCGCTGGGATTATGTGTTAACCCAAAGCTCTAAGCCCGGGAAAGAGCTTATAATCAACCAAGACGAAAAGGGAACATATATCCTTAATTCTAAAGACCTAAATATGCTAGGCTACCTAGACCAACTAGCCCAAGCCGGCATAGACGCCTTTAAGATAGAAGGGCGAATGAAGACATCCTATTATGTGGCAACCATTGTCAATGCTTACAGGCGGGCGCTAAATTGCTTGTATAACGGCAAACCCATTTCCGAATATATTTTGAGAGAGCCTTATAAGACATCGCACAGAGAGTTTACCACCGGTTTTTATTTTAACAACCCCGAGCAAAGCTATTCGTCGTCAAAAACTATTCAAACTTACGACTTTGTCGCTTTGGTCAAAGATTATGACAACGGCAGGGCGTTAATAGAGCAAAGAAACCGCTTCGAGGCAGGCGACGAGCTGGAAGTTTTATCGCCTTCCGAGGCGTTTTTGAAAACCATAAAAGCGGAAAAACTTTTCGATTTGGAAGGCGCGCCCGTAAAAATCGCCGACAAAGTCCAGCAGGAATTATATCTGGAAACCGATATACGGCTTAACGCGGGCGATATATTAAGAAAAAAACAAAAAAATTCTTGACCTAATGCTATATATTGGATTATAATTGCTTGGGCTAAGAAAAGCTTATTGCCAAACTTTACATATTTTATTTGTGTTCTATTATGGTATAATAAACTCGAAAAATAATGCAGTTGACTGAATGACCGCGTTTTATCAAACGATAAAGCGAGGAAAGTCCGAGCATCGCAGGACAGGGCGCTGGATAACGTCCAGTGAAGGCGACTTCAAGGAAAGTGCAACAGAAAGCAAACCGCATACTTTATGTATGTAAGGGTGAAAGGGTAGGGTAAGAGCCTACCGCGCATATGGCGACTTATGCGGCATTGTAAACCCCGCCCGATGCAAGATAGAGAGCGCAAGGTGGTCCGCCGTAGCTCTCGCCAAAATCGCTAGAACATATCGGCAACGATATGTCCAGACAGATGGTCATTCTCGACAGAACTCGGCTTACAGGT
>DATCJR010000135.1 GCA_036562685.1 Clostridia bacterium
AAAAATCTTACCAGCATCCCAGCATTAAGACCATTTTTTCTTAAATGCGGGTACATAAAAGTAAGTCCTACTGCAAGCCCGTATTCGTTAACTCCATCTTCCATTTCAACATATGCAGTAGTGTTGCCATTAAAAGCATAAACACCATCTAATTTATAAAGACAATTCATATATAGTTTTTTTAAGCTTACTAAAAAGTCGCTGTTGCGACCAAATATCGTCTTGTCTTTTGTGTTAAATGCAAAACATGTGCATTTATTAACAGGTTTAAAGCAATAAATACTAAATAATATAGTGCTTAACAAATCAAATGACGATTCTTGTCCATCAGCTATACCTTTTATCTCTTCAGTCACTTCTGGATAATATTTTTCATAAACAGGTTTACAGGCTTTTGCAAACTGTTTCATTTCTTCTGTTATTTCAAATGTCAAACTGCCTTTTATAACGATATCTTTTTTTCTTAATAAATGTCCCCATTTAAAACCTGCTTGATAATGACTACCTTTAAACCTTGCATGATACATTTTTATCATTCCTCATAACATATTTGAAAGTTGCAACCATCAAAACAATAGTATTTGAATATAAATTTATTGTCAACTATTAAAAATTTTTAAATAACTTTTTGGTATTATCACTGATAAAAGCTAAAGATCTAGAATCAAAATTTATTTAAATCATTTTTTCTATTTTGATATCTCAATTGAACTAATAATTAATCTAAAATAAACAAAAGGGCGTCTTGATAAACGCCCTTATGTTACTAACTAGTTGGTTTTTAATGAAATTATTTAGTAAAGTAATAATCTATTATAGTAACTGTATTAGTGGTATTTTGGCTATAATCCCAGAAGAAATATAAGTCAAATTCTGAAGAATTTATACCTGTAACATTAACTGTAATTGTATTTTCACCTGCTTCATAGTCGGTATGGGTTTGCAATGCATTTGCCCAACCTTGATAAACTGCAAGTTTTACAGCATTGGGTGAAGAGAGTTTTAATACAAATTTGGTATATTGTTCAGTCCAATTGCTTACAGACAATATAGTTATTGCTGTATTATCTGCTCTTTGATCCCAAGAAATAGTGCATTTTCCGCCTTCTTCGAGAGGGGTAATTGTATAAGCTCCCCAATCAAACATATCTCCGATTACAGGCGCTCCTTTATCAAATACTATGCTTACAAATTCAATGTTTCTTACACCTTCAAAAGGCTCAACATTTGTACTATCAAAATAGAATGTTAATGTTTTTAGCTTAACTATTGTTGAAAGATCTACTTCAATTGTATATTCTTTTGTAGTCTCATCGTAAGGATACTTGCTTAACGGATTGTCGACAACTGGATAAAGTACAGTTGAGTCTGCAGCTATACCAATTCTTTCAGCATCACCTTTCAATGTTACTATGGCTCTCTTGTATGCAGTATTCCAATTTTTAACAGAAACAGAAAGAGCGTTCCAACCTACAGCAGAATCATAAGATGCTTTTACCTTTCCGCCTACTGCTGCATCAGATACATTAAAGTTACCGGTAGCTGACCAATCGTCATCAACAAATACGGTTTCAACAAATTCAACATTTATCAATTCAAAGCTGCGCTGTACATCATTTTGTGTTGAAGTTCCTTGGGAATCCAAATAGAAGCTTAAACCTGACAAACCGCCTGCCTTTCTGAAATCAAATTCAAAGGTTTCTTCTTCACCTGTAGGAGCATAGCAATACATTGAAGTTCCGTTCATAGCTATAAGCGCATCAGAAGTATAAATACTCATGCACTCAACCTCAGTAGCTTTAAATGTAAGTCTTAATATGCCATAAGCATTTGACCATTTCTTTATATTTATATCAACTTTTTGCCATAGCATATCTTCGTTTTGAGTATTATAATCAACCTTAAATACTCCATCATAATCTGCTACATGGCTATATACATCAGGCACATAAACATCACTTACATAAGGAGTTTTATCTATATTAAGATTTTCATCGCCTTCTTTCAAGAACATAATTGAAGATACAACTGCTTCACCTTTTTTGTCTCCAGGATTTTGAGCGCTTACTGTATCAAAATAAAGATATATTCTTGAAATGTTCTTTTCATACAAATTGTCAGATGTTGTCTGATATTTACTGTCTATTGTTTTGAATAGCGACAAATCTACAACAAATGCGTTATCTCCATCTACAAGTGATTCTGCCATAACGCCTACTTGAGGGTATTTGTTTTGTTCTTGTTCAGAATAATATACAGCAACTGCCAATTTCTCAGCACTAAGTACTTCATTTATATCAAGACGCAGATACTTATATTCTGAACTATAATTAATTACATCAAAATAAACAAAATTCCAATCTTTTAACTCTGTTCCGCTAGCGGGATAAGAAACTTTTACACCTACTACTTCTTCATTTTCATTAACAACTTCTTCTAATTGGTAAGCCTCGGTTGTAGCTCCATATTCGCCAATATAAGGCGCAACACCAGGTTCATATTCATGGGCTGCGGGAGCTTGGGGCATTTTCACAGCATCAGCTGGAGGCTTTATAACATCAGCAATCGGAGTATCAATTTCAGCTTCAATTTCATCAGGCTTAAGTGCTTGATTACATGCAATTGCTGATACAAAAATGCCGCATGATAGGATTCCTATAATCAAATACGTCAATATTCTTTTTATCATTTTCTTCTCCTTTATCATTCTTTAACAGAACCTAACATTAATCCCTGAACAAAATATTTTTGAGCAAAAGGATATATCATCATGATAGGTAGCATAGCAATAAAGATTTGTGCAGATCTCAAAGTTTTGTCGTCTAGCTTAGACAGCAATGCAAGGTCTTCTTCTGTTTTATTTAAAGATGCTTGCAATTGCTTTAAGCTGTCCAAAATATTATATATATAAGTTTGGAGCGGCCAGTTTTCAGAGCTCATATAAATATAACCATCAAACCATGCGTTCCAGTGTCCTACTACTGTAAACAAAAGCACAGTTGCAATAGCCGGCAAAGAAACTGGAAGAATTATTTTTAACAGCAAAGTAAAATATCCCGCTCCTTCAATCTGAGCATATTCACTAAGTTCCTTAGGTACTCGCCTAATAAAATTAAGCATAAGCACCATATTCCAGCAGTTCATAGCGGAAGGCAATACCAATGCCCAAATTGTGTTATAAAGTCCCAAATTTGTTATGACAATATAAGTCGGTATAAGTCCGCCGCTAAAAAACATTGAAATTACGCAAATTACAATATAAAATCTTTTTCCAGGCAATTCTTCAGATGACAGTGATAGAGGGTAAGCCGCAAATATAATCACTACCATTGAAATAGCCGTACCAATAAACACTCTCTTAATAGACATCCAAAATGCTGCAAAAAATGCGCTTTGTTTTAATAGATATTGATATGCATTAAGAGTAATATCTACCGGAAAGAAACTAACCAGTCCAGCGTTAACTGCATTTTTTGAACTTAAGCTAACAGAGAACAAGTTTATAAACGGCAACAAGCACAACACCGCAAAGCCGATCAAAGCCAAACCATTAACTACAAGGAATATCTTTCTTGAGACTGACAGACGAAATTTATTTCTTTTTTTATGTACTGATACTGCTTTTATCATCATTGCCCCCTTTAAAATATCTTGTAGTCAAGCTTTTTAGCTGCAAATATATAAGCTATAGAGAATAAAGCACAGCTTATAAGCGATTTGAACAAACCAATTGCAGTTCCCAAAGAGAATTGATATGTACTTTTGTTAATCAAGCCGATACGATATGCCATTGTATCAATAATATCCCCTGTCTTATAAACAATCTCATTGTATAAAGTCAAGATTTGCTCAAATCCTGCATTCATGATGTTTCCTAAATTCAATACGCTAATCAAAATTATTATTGGCATTATGCCTGGTATTGTTATGTGATAACATAATTTGAATCTATTAGCACCGTCTATCCTTGCAGCTTCATAAAGTGTCGAATCAAGGTAGCTTATAGCGGCAAGAAAATAAATCGCCTGATATCCGAGATTTTTCCAAAGATCAGAACCGATAATTATAGTCCTAAACCATGAGTTGCTTGACAAAAAGCTTATTCGGTTCAATCCTGTCGCGGCAAGAATTGCGTTTATTGGTCCGTTAATTGAAAACAAGTTGTTAACAATAGAACCTAACAATGCCCAAGAAAGGAAGTAAGGCAAGAAATATACGGTTTGCAAAAACTTCTTCAGCTTTTGGCTCATCATTTCATTAAGCAGCAAAGCTATCAAAATTCCCAAAACTGTTTGAAGAACAATTTTGATAATTGCTATGTAAACCGTATTAAACATTACTCTGCCGAAATCCGGACGAGAAAATACAGTTTCGAAAAAGTAAAAACCTACAAACGGCGCATTGAATAACGAGCTCAAAAAACTCTTGCCATATATAGGCTTATATGCGGCAAAAGCCATATATAAGCCTACAATGGGTAGGATATTGAATATTATCATCAGAATAGTACCCGGCGCCATCATAAAATGCAGAGGTAAACTCTTTTTTAGACGCAAGATCTTTTTTGATGGTCTCTTAGATTTTACTTTTGTTGTGCGTTGTTGCTGGATAAACATTATAATCCTCTTTTAATTTTTAATCAGATAACTTAGGTTGTTGAGCATACCAAGAATTTACTTCTTCAAGGATTTTTGAGCCACCGTTCTTGTTGTATTGTTTAACAAAAGTATTCCATTCTGAAATGCTCTTTTCACCAGTTATTACACTTAGGAAAAATTCTTTCATGTAAGAGTTGATATATTCGCCTTTTTCCTGTTGAGTAGGTGTAGCAGTACCATAGAACTCATTATATTTTGCCTGCTTCTTGCCTTCGGTCAAGTCAGCAACATATGAATAGCCGCCGTTTTCTTTTATCATTTCTTCATAAATACCAAAGCCCTCTTTTTCAACTGAGTTCATATCTTTTACTGCTTTTCCGTTGCGTAAAGCTTGATAATAAGGATAACTTCTCTTAAAATGAAGTGTCTTTTCTCTTTGTTTTAGTTGATTAAATATAGGTCCATAAGTTTGGTCTTTTGACAGATTTGTATATAATGTATTCCAGTCATAATTTGATCCAGCTTGCAAAATATCTGAAGTAGGTATGCGGTATCCAGCATCATAAAGGTCCTTAAATACTTTTTGAACACGCTTATGCTCTAAAATTGAAGCACTTGAATGCCAAAGCTTAACAGGAACCCAATTATGATAGAATGCGCCTGCAGCTGTTGCACCTTCTCCATAGATTTCTACTGCATTTTCGTTATAATACATATCAAAGAACAAATTGATTAATCTAGCTATTGCTTCAGGATGTTCAAAGCTTTTTGATACCATATTATAGTTGGTTACTGCAACTCTGTTTACGATAGGATAAGCAGGCTTATTGTTATATCCTACAAGATCAATTGCGACCCAATCTGCGTTAGGTGTATTAGGGTTAACTACTGAATCACGCAAAGGATATTCAGGAACCCACCATTGTCCAAACATAATACCGATTTTACCAGCTATAATATCAGCAGCTACATCGGAAGATGTTTTTGTAAAGAACTCTTGATCTATAAGTTTCTTTGAATACATTTCGCTTATAACTTTAAGCGCTGTCTTCATTTCTTCACTTGTGTTGCTGTCGTATAATTTTGTGCCGTCTTCATTAGCAAAATATTTTCCAACGCCAGCACCGAAAAGTTCAAATAGACCTTGTGCTCCATAGCTGCCTACAAATTCGATATCTTTATGTATACCGATAGGTATAATATCTTCTGCTGTCAAACCTTTTGAAGCAGCTGCGATTTTGCTCGCATTATCTCTAAATGCTTCACCAACTTCAATAAGTTCTTCAACGGTAGTAGGTGCTTCTTTACCTACAAGGTCAAGCCAGTCTTTTCTTAAATAAATGCGTTGTGCACTTTCATAAGTATTAGATACGTTAGGCAAAGCATATAATGAACCCTCTACCATACATGTTTGAAGTCCATCATAATAATCATTTAAATACATATCTTGCAAATCTTGATTGAGATAATAGAAAGTATCTCCAAGATCAGCCAACATTCCGCTGCTTCTTAAAAGTTCATAAGTAGTTGCGGATGATGTTACGATTATATCGGGCAAAGTATTGCTTGAAATCATCAGATTAAGTGCGGTTTCATAATATGCAGTACTTGCTACGGTTACATAATTGAGCTTAATATTGAGAACTTCAAGTGCAATATCATTGAAAGATTGATTTTTAGGTCCGCTAGGTTTTCCTTTGTATGTTGCGGCTACATCGCCTTCAGCATCATAGTTAACACCTAAAACATTAACTGTAACTGTTTCGTCATATCTTGCTAAGGGTGAATAATCTTTTCCTTCTATCTTTTTCGGCAAAGTGCCAGGTTCTAGTCTGACATAATCTTGGCTGGGATTATAAGAACATCCTGTAAATCCTGTTGCAGCCAAAATCATTATGACAAAAACTATAAGTATGTTTTTTAGTATTTTTTTCATATTTTCCTCACATATCACTTATTAAGCATAAAGCATAACTTCTGATACCCACATCAGATTGCTTCTGCCGTAAGGTCCATTGCCAGCCTCTTGCAGCAATCTTACTCTTGTAACTGGTGAATCAACATTTAATTCAATAGTTGTGCTGGGAGATTTTTTCTGAATATTAGTTGCTTCTCCAATATCAACCCAATTATTGTTTATAAAGGCTTGAACTTTTACATTGGTAGAAGACCAATATGCTCCACCATCAAGCGCCCAGTGAACAATCATTGTTTTTACTTGAGCCGCTTTGTCCAAATCAAGTTGAATCCAGTGATCAGAAGTATTTTCTGCACTTGCCCATGCAATTTTTGACCAATCAATTAGATTAATGTTTTCTTCGTTTCCGATATATCCATCTATTAGACATGAATAGCCATATTGAGGATATGTAGAATCTACTGAAACAATCGTTCCGTTTCCTTTATAAGCTAAGTTATCTTTGCTGGTATCGCCATTAACAACAGGTGCTCCTGCGGGATTATCTACAACCAAAGCCTTAATTCCTCTCTGTGATTTAGGTATCAAAGTGCTAGGTGTTACTTCGCCAGAAAGAAGTCTGCCGCCCAAAGGAACATACGGGATAAAATCATATTCCCAAGCTGTATTATAAATTGCTTGTAAAAATACTGTCATATTGGAATCTGTAAAATAGTCCAAACAAAATACAGGGAAATAATGTTTTTGTCTTATTGCGTTAATTGTATTAACAGCAACATTTTGGTTATAAATAAAGTCAGAAGATTCGGGAGCCAGCTGATAGTTTTCACCTCTTTGACTATCGTAATATGTGCTAAAGCTCTCAAACATGATTCCGTCAATATATTCATGAATAGTAGGAAGTGTGCTAAAACCTCTATTCATTACTAGTTTTATTTCCGGAAAAGTCTCTCTTAATAATTTGATCAGGTTATACATGCCATTAATGGTAGAAGGATATACGTCAACTGTATCGACTGTATCTAGGAACAATCCGTCATATCCTTGGTCAATTATCTCACGTGCTTGCGCTATAATTGATGCCTGCCATACAGGGTTTCCTGCATCTACAAAATAAGAACCCCAATTACCGTTTTGAACTGGTGTGTCATCTACATAAATATAATAAGATGCGTATCCACCAGGTCCTAAGCCGTCGGCAGTTTTGAGTGAGTCATCCTCACCTATTGTTATATAAGCTATTTTCCATACTCCAGCTTCTTCAAGAGCTTGGACATCTTCGTCTTTTAGCGCACTGCTTTCTACGATAGCAACATCGTATTTTAGCATTTCTTCTTGAAAAGAGCCGTAATTACAAAAGAACGATGAAACATTGTTCCATTCTCTCTTTTCGCCATTTCGTTCGCTTCTATCGGCTTCTTTTGTAAACTGTTTAGGCATAACTGTAATAGGATCGGGCTTTTCTTGGTTATTAGCACAACCTACTACACCAATTAGAATAAGCAATCCCAAAGCTATTGCCATTATTCTTCTCTTGAAACTCAACATAAATCCTCCTTGTCAGTTTTTTTATTTTTGAGTTATCTCTTGTATAGTTAATCTTTTGCCGCCTTCTAGTCTTGATTTTTCAGCAGCAAACGCCATAAAATGACTTTGCATAGAATTTTCAATAGTAGATGAAACAGTATATTGTTTTGTATCCAAGGCTTCAAAGAAATCTCTTAGCATACGGTTATCGCCGCCGCCATGTCCTGACAAATCTGTTTCAAGCTTATTGATATCGTATACAATACTATCTTGACCAAAAGGTGTAACTGTTATCAAACCGGTATGTTGATTTCCTCTTATCTCACCCAATGTTCCCATAATAGTAATTTCACGATAAGAAAAAGCCGAAAATGCTGACATTGTAAATGTCGCTGTTATCTGATCTTCAAATTCCATAGCTGTTACTTGATGATCGACAACGTTGTTATCGCTAGCAAATACGCATCTTCCGTATCTACTACGCTTAAGAGCTTCTATTAACTTTTCTTCTGTAGGGTTGCTTACCACTGTATCACAGGGCCATGATGTATTACCCTTTTTCAATCCCGTAACATCATTGGTAAGATAGATTTTATAAGCATCATAAGGACATGTGCTTTTGCATGGACAATCATAGCAATAATCAGTAGCACCTTGAGGTTTGTTCTTAGAATTGAAATATTTTAAAGAACCATAAGAACTTAAGCTAATACATTTCTTTCCTAACAAAAATGAAATGATATCAAAATC
>DATCJR010000136.1 GCA_036562685.1 Clostridia bacterium
TTATTATGCAGTATCGATATACTGTTTTTGCTGGTCGTGCTGTTTATGTGGCAGGACATAAGGGAATAAAGTTTTTTAGTTCTCAAAGCCTTGAATTGAAGATAGGTAAAGAGTTGCTTGTCGTTACAGGAGAAAATTTGGTAATAAAACACCTAAGCAATGATGATTTGATTATAACAGGCGATATTACTTCAGTCAGCGTAAACAAGTAAGACGAAAAAGGTATATATAGATGTTAAAAAAAATAGCAGATTATATATCAGGCAAAAATAAAGTTGAGATAACGGGACTTAATATAGACCGTTTGCTAAACGGATTGATTAATAGCGGCATAGTTTTATATGATGTTACACGCGTTTCTCATAGAGTTGTTACTGTTTGCGTTACGGATAAAATGCTCAAAAAATTGTTTGTTTACCTAAAACCGTTATGGTATAATGTCGTTGTATTATCCCGTTGGAGTTTTTTACATAGTTTAAAAACCCTAGTAACCCAAAGGCTGGGACTAATTGTCGGATTTGCGGTCGCGCTAATTGCTGTTATCACTTTTAATATGTTTGTTTGGGATATCAAGATAAGCGGCAATGAGTTGATCGCTAATGATACAGTTATACAAAGACTAGAAGACTTGGGCGTAAAAAAAGGCTGTTTGATAAGTCAGATAGACAAAAAAGAACTTGCCCAAAACCTAAATACTCAACTTAGTGAAGCAAGTCTTATAAGCATAGAAATAAAAGGCGTTACGCTTATAGTTAATATAAAAGAAAGAATTATTAAGCCTGATGATAATCTTGAAGAACTTGCTGATGAAATAGTCAGCAAATATGACTGTGAAATAACCAAAATTGCTTTGCTTAATGGAACAGCTATGGTCAAAGCAGGCGATATAGTCCGTCGAGGGGATGTTTTGGCGGCGGCTTATGAAGAGCATTATGAAGGAAGTCAAAAGGTAAGAGTTTATATTAGAGCGGAAGGAGAATTTTGGGGCAAAGTCTGGTTTACTAGCACAAGATATTACGCAGTTGACGGAGTGCAATATAGAAGAACAGGAAAAAGCAAAACTCATTTTTTTTGGGAGTTATTTTTAAAAAATCAAAAATCAAAATCAGCACCTTATGGATTATATGAATCAAAATCACAAACGGTCAAGCTGAATTTCTTATTACCCATTACCATACATAAGACAAAATATTACGAACTAAAGCCGGAGCTTATTTCTTTGACGCTTGAAAAGGCTCAAGAATTATATGCTGCTGAAGTAATGGAAGAAGCGCGTTTGAAAGTGGAAAAGGATGCAAAAATTTTAAACAGCTACATAAAGGCTAGTGAAGAAAACGGGCTTATTAGAATAGATGCTGTGATTGAAACAGAAATAAAAATTGGAACTAGAGTAAAAAAATCTGCTTAAGAGAAAAATTGCATACTCATTATGGTATAATAATTAATAAAAATTAATAGCATACAGGAGAAATTTTTGACAGAATACATTAATATCAATTCCGAAAAGTTGCTTGGACTTTTTGGAGCATACGACGAAAACATAAGACTGATAAGTGAAAACTACGGGGTAACGATTACACCCAAAGAAAACTTTGTAGAGGTTACGGGAGCACAGGATGCTGTAACTCAAGCCAAACAAATATTGGACAAGTTGTGTGAGTTGATAGATAAAGGCTATGAGATAAGTAAAGAAAAGGTAATGGCCGCCATTGATTTGGCGCAACTTAACAGGCTGGACGAAATAGTATCAATTAGTACTGAAACCATTGCTGTAACTAGCAAGGGTAAACCTATAAAATGCAAAACATTAGGGCAAAAAGAATATGTTAACGCCATAAAAAACAATACTATTGTTTTTGGCGTAGGTCCTGCAGGTACAGGAAAAACTTATCTTGCGGTCGCTATGGCTGCAGCTGCTTACAAAAAGCGTGAAGTAGAAAAAATTATTCTTACACGCCCTGCAATAGAAGCAGGTGAAAAGCTGGGATTTTTGCCAGGAGATCTTCAAACCAAAGTTGATCCGTATTTGCGCCCTTTGTATGACGCTTTGCAAGAGATGTTTGGAATGGATAATTATGCTAAACTTCTTGAACGGGGAGTAATAGAGGTTGCACCGCTTGCATATATGCGCGGACGCACGCTTTCTAACGCATTTATTATCTTAGATGAAGCGCAGAACACAACAATACTTCAGATGAAAATGTTCTTGACAAGACTTGGAAATGATAGTAAGGTTGTTGTTAACGGAGATACTACACAAACAGATTTGCCAGCAGGAATAAAAAGCGGACTTTTCCATGCTGTAAAAATCTTGACAGGTATCAAAGGTATTGCTACTATAACGCTTTCTTCCAAAGATATTGTAAGAAATCCTTTGGTTAGAAACATTATTTCAGCATACGACGATGATATCAAAAATTTGGGTAAAACCGATGATCGAGACAAAGAACGAAATAAAACAAACAGATAACAAAAAATTATATCTTGCCAATACTATGATAATCGCAATGAGCGTTATCTTTATGTTGGCAGTTATGGTGCTAAGATTTAATATTATCGATAAGCGAACCATTAATGAGACTATATATTCATATATCAGTCTTATGGTTATTTTTACGCTGTGCTTTAGTGTTGTATTTTTTGCGCTCAGATATCTTAATACTGATCACTATACTGTTAAAATGTTCGGGGTTATTTGCTTCGTTATTACAATCACATATGCGATTTGCATTTTTGTTGAAAAGCTTAGCCCCTATGCAATGCCTATAACTTTGACAGTATTTCTTTTGAGTGTATTTACAGACACCAAAGTCGCCTTTTTGGGTAATGTTTTTAGCGTACTTATGATATTTATTACCCTTATGGCTTTGGCTATTTCAAAAGGTCAGCCGACGCCGTCTTGGGTATTGCCTATGTTGATTTTTGCCGTTACTGCCGGCACTATATCCTCATTAACGCTAAACAGGGACACAAAACGACTTACATATATTTTATACGGCGTTTTAATTAATGCAGTATGTCTGCCGCTTTTGATTATCAACGAAATTATAACGCCTTCTTCGTTTAAAGAATTATATAATGTTTTGCCTTATGCTCCGTTTTTGATTTTTGGTACGGTTTTAATTGCATTGATGCTGCAGCCGATAATAGAAGCTGTTTTTAACATCAATTCTAATTTTAGATTGATGGAGCTTTGTGATCATCACAGACCTTTGCTTTTGAGACTTGCTAAATACGCACCCGGTACCTTCAACCATTCTCTTACCGTGGCCAACTTGGCAGAAACTTGCGCAAGAGCAATTAATGAAAATACATATTTTGCAAGAGCTGCGGCTTATTATCATGATGTGGGAAAACTAAAAAACACCAGATATTTTAAGGAAAATCAGTTTAGCGAATCCAATCCGCATGATGGATTGACTCCAGAAGTATCTTGTGACATAATTAGAAAACACGCATTACAAGGCAGTGAGATTTGCAGAGAATATCGTATTCCTCAAGAAATCGCTGAAATAACATCTGAGCATCACGGCACAATGCCTATAATATATTTCTATAACAAAGCCAAAGAAATGACCGATAGAGAAGTCGATATCAAGGATTATAGATATGCAGGTCCGATACCTTCTACCAAAATCGCAGCAATCATAATGATATGTGATGCAGCGGAAGCAACTGTCAGAGCTATGAAAGAACATAGTTATGAAAAAGTTGAAAAAGTTGTAAAGGACATAATAGACCAGCGTTTAAGATACGGTCAGTTTGATAACTGCGATATTACATTAAAAGACCTAGCTGTAATCAAGGATACAATCGTAAGAGCATTTGGCGGTCTATATCACGAAAGAATTCAATATCCGGAAATATAAAAAATGAAAATAATATCAGAATCAACTGTTAAACCATTTTATAAAAAGTTATTCAAAATAGCATTAAAAGTTTTGCATCAGCCTAAGTATCTTGCATTAGGGCTAAACTTTATGACCAAAAATGAAATAAAAGAGCTTAACCGTGCTACCCGTTCGGTTGATGAGCCTACTGATGTATTGAGCTATCCCAATCTGGATTTGATAGCGGGCGAAATAGCGGATAAAAAAGTCTTTACATCAGAATATGACCATGTTACACACAGACTTTTTTTGGGCGAAATAGTAATTTGTGAAGAAAAGGCTATGGAACAGGCGCAAGAATATGGACATGATCTAAAACGTGAATTAGGATTTTTGTTTATTCATGGTTTATTGCATTTACTTGGTTACGATCATATTCATCCCGAAGATGAAAAGATTATGCGTTCACTGCAAACCAAAATTTTGAGTATTGCGAAGTTGGAAAGATAAAAAAAGGGGCTTTTGCCCCTGATTTTTTAATTAGTAGTTTTTCCAGGCGGAAGACTAAGCTGTTTTAATAAGGTATTGGCATCTGGATGTTTTTTGGCTGCTGCGCTTGTTATCCATCTTTTTGCCAGATTAATATCAGCTTCTACACCCATACCTCTTAAGAATCTGTATCCTAATTGATATTGAGCTTCAATATTTCCATTTTCAGCGGCCTTGATATTCCAATAAATCGCTTTTTGAATATCTTTTGTAACGCCTTGACCGTTTTCATATAGAGTGGACAGATGGAACTG
>DATCJR010000137.1 GCA_036562685.1 Clostridia bacterium
CTGATATATTATATCACAATTTCATTAAAAAGACAGGGTGATAAGGTAAATTATGAAATGTTAAGATTAATTGTTATTGTTTTGGCCTGTTCTTATGGTAATTGAAAAATGTTTTCCTTCATATTTATAGTTAATTTTTAAGAGAATACATAGGGCTATTAAAGTTGCAGGGATCGCGACACTGAAAAGCAAGAATAAAAGAAATAGTTCCATTAGACTTCCCTCCGTTGATCATTACTAAATTAACGAAAGCGTGTATAAACATAATAGACTATAGTTAAATTATAACGTATTTAGTGAAAATAGTTAATAATTTTCTGATTTGAATTTTTCATTTTTGGATCTTTTTGGGTTTAAGTATTAGGTATTTGTTGTGAATATAGGAATTTAATGCCTCGATATTTTTAATAAAGATAGTATAATAAACTACAAGGTCATATGGACTAAAAAGAGTTATTTTTAGTGAAAATGAAGTAAAATAAAGGATTTGGCAGGAGTGGTCGAAGGCGCTCGACTGGAAATCGAGTAGACGGGTGTTAAGCCCGTCTCGCGGGTTCGAATCCCGCTCTCTCCGCCATTTTTATTTTTGTCCACATGACCACATTCCGAGATTACTACTACGTAAGATAGGGATGTGGTCTTTAAATAAAGGTGAAGACTCGTGCGTTTTTATGATAGAAGAATGATTATATGAGAAAGCGAAATAAAGTGATGGACAGCGGAGGAAAATATAATGCAGGAATTTGTCATAGATATTATCAACAATTATGGTTATGTCGGCATCTTTTTGCTAATCACCATAGAAAATATTTTCCCGCCCATACCTTCTGAAGTAATTCTGCTTTTTGGTGGTTTTATGACCATTTATACGAAATTGAGCGTATGGGGGGTTATTGTATCCGCTACTTTAGGTGCGGTGGCTGGAGCGTTTTTTTGTACATGATAGGCCGAAAGCTGACAATGAGTAGGCTAGAAAGTTTTTTTAACAAAGGATTTTTTAAGGTGTTTCGTTTTAAAAAAGAAGATTTAAGAAAAGCCCTGCAATGGTTTAATAGACACGGCAGCAAAGCTGTTTTGATTTGCAGACTTATACCTCTTATGAGAAGCATAATCTCAATCCCTGCAGGCATGGCAAAGATGAAAATAACTATTTTTTTGTGTTTTACCGTAATAGGCACGTTTATCTGGAACACGGTGCTGGTTTTTCTGGGAAGGCTCGCCGGGAATGCATGGGAAAAGATTGTCTTGTACCTGGATTATTATTCACTGACTACCGATGCACTGATTTTTTTGATATTGGGGTTCGTTTTGCTTAAGAAAAAATTAAAAATTTGAATGGAATTAAGGAAGCCGAAAATAGGCTTTTTTGTTTATGATAAACAAAAAGGAATTTTGCTAAGATATGGAGAAATGAGTTATGTGCATGAAATATATAAAATCTGGAGGAGATTTTATGTATCCTAATTACCGAATTTCCGTGGAAATTATTTTACTTCATGAAGGCAAAGTTCTTCTTACCAAACGGGCTCCCCATTGCAAGGTCGCTCCGAATGTCTGGAACGTTCCCGCTGGAAAAATAAAATACGATGAAATTCCCATTCAGGGGCATGTACAGGGAGGCAA
>DATCJR010000138.1 GCA_036562685.1 Clostridia bacterium
GCTCAAATTGTTGATACCGTTATTGTCAACGAGACACCTGAGGGCGAAAGCGAACAAGAATGCATAGGTTTAGGCGCCAAATTGGCTTTGCTATAAAATCAAACTGCCGCCAAAAATTTGGCGGCAGTTATATAATTTTTATAAAAACATAGAGTTTATGTTTATCAAAAGTATTGAGTTGTGATATATTAAAACAAAAACGGAAGTCACAATGCACTTAACAAGCTTTTTATCACCATACAAAAAACAGGTCATTTTAGGTCCGCTTTGCAAGTTTGTTGAAACAGTTTTTGAGCTTATTATGCCGATTTTGATGGCAACGCTCATAGATGTAGGCATTAAACAAAATAAGATTTGGTTAATAGTTGTATTAAGTATATCAATTTTTGGACTTGCTGTTTTGGGCTTTCTGATTGCTGTTTTAGGTCAGCACTATGCAGTGTCTGCAGCTCAAGGCTTTGGAACGGCTTTGAGAAAAAAAGTTTTTGAGCATATTACTAACTTTTCTTATTCAGAGCTTGATCGTTTTTCATCATCTTCGCTTACTACAAGACTGACTTCTGACATTAATCAATTGCAATATTCAGTTATGATGATATTAAGGCTTGTTCTTCGTGCGCCTTTTTTGTGTATAGGAAGCCTTGTGGGCGCATTTATTATCGATTGGCATCTGGCGCTTATAATGCTTATTTCGGTGCCTGCTGCGGCGGTTGTTTTGTACTTTTTGATTAATATTTCTATAAAGGCATACAAAACAGTTCAGAAAAAACTGGATAATATTTCTCTTCTTGCTAGCGAAAATCTCACAGGAATAAGGGTTATAAAAGCATTCGGACAAACCAATTCTCAAAAACAGAAGTTTTTTGATTCCGGAGATGAACATGCGCATTATGCGCAAAAAGCCGGCTGGCTTGCGTCTTTATCTAATCCTTTGGCTGTTTTGATTCTCAACATATCCTTGCTTGTTATAATTTACCTTGGCGGAAAAAGAGTTTATTTCGGCAAACTCTCTCAAGGCGAAATAATTATCTTTATCAATTATATTTCTCAAATTGTATTAGCTCTAAATGTTTTGGTTAATCTGATGCTTTTAATCACCAAGGCATTGGCATCGGCAGCCCGAGTCAATGAAGTGCTGGATACAATCCCTAAATTAACCGATGAAGGACAAGTTTTAGAACAGTTTCCGCAGGGCGATATAGTTTTTCAAAATGTAAGTTTTAGATATGGCGACGGTAAAGAGGTTTTAAAAAATATTAATTTAACCATTCCTAAAGGAACTACCTTTGGTATTGTAGGATTGACCGGTTCAGGAAAAACTACTTTAGTTAATCTAATTGCACGCTTTTATGATGTTTTAGAAGGAAAGATTACAATAGGCGGACAAGATATAAAAGAATTATCGCAAAAGTTTTTGCGAGAGCATATAGGCATAGTGCCCCAAAAAGCTGTGCTGTTTTCGGGCAGCATAAGAGATAATTTAAAAATGGGCAGAGACGTTGATGACGAAAAAATTATGCAAGCACTCAAAATCGCTCAAGCAGATTTTGTAAACAAGCTTCCAGACGGTCTTGATTATCAGTTAGAGCAAGGCGGCACTAACTTGAGCGGAGGACAGCGCGCAAGACTTACTATTGCAAGAGCGCTTATAATGTCTCCTGAAATTTTGATATTAGACGATTCTGCAAGCGCTTTGGACTTTGCAACAGAAAGAAATTTAAGCAGGGCATTAAAACAGCATAGCACAGGTAGAACTGTAATTACCATTTCGCAAAGAGCTGGCAGCCTTAAGAACGCTGATATAATTGCGGTGCTTAGCGAAGGTCAGGTTGTAGGACTGGGCACGCATGACGAGCTTATTAAGAGCAATCAGCTATACCGTGATATATACAATACACAGTTAGACATAGAGGGAGGACGAAATGAGTAATCAAAAAAAGACCTCCCTAAAAAGATTGTTTGGATATATTAAGCCGTATAAAAAGACAGTAATTTTTATTGCATTTTTATCGCTAATAGGCAATTTGTTTTATGTTTTAGGACCTTTGCTTATAGGTCGTGCTGTGGATAACATTGTCGAAGCCGGTAAAGTGGATTTTGACAATTTAATTAAAATATTAATTATCCTTGGCGGTCTTTATATTATTAACGCGCTATGTGTTTGGCTGTATACTTCTTTGGGAGTGAGCGTTGCGGTCAAAACAACAAACAAAATAAGAAAACAGGCGTTTGAAAAGCTGTTAAGTCTTCCCTTGAAAGAAATAGACAATATGAATAAGGGCGATATTATTAGCAGATTTACAGCCGATTGCGATCAGATAACGGATGCAATAACTCAAATGCTCAATCAATTTTTTTCAGGTATAGTAATAATTCTGGCTGCTTTGGGCTTTATGCTTTATCTTAGTCCGTTAGTTACTATTGCGGTTGTAATATCCATTCCACTGATGTTTTGGGTTTCTAAGCTGGTAGCCCAAAAATCATCTCAAAGACTATTGAAAATGCAGCGGGTTATGGGAAAATTAAGCGGATATGCTGAAGAACATATAAGGGGTGCAAGAGTCGTAAAAGCGTTTAATTATGAAAAAGAAGCCCAAAGACATTTTGATATTATAAACGACGAACTTAACAAAACAGGCACAAAAGCGCAGTTTATTGCCTCTCTTTCCAACCCAAGCACAAGACTGCTTAATTATTTTTCTTATTCGCTTGTAGGCTTGACAGGCGGATTGTGTGCGATATTCTTAGGTCTTTCTGTTGGCACATTGACCAGTTTTTTGACCTATGCCACCTTGTTTTCTCGTCCTATAAATGAATTTACTTCGGCGACAAGCCAGATAATTAGCGGACTTGCTGGTGCATCGCGAATGTTTGAAATAATTGATATTACATCTCCTGCTATAAAAGCAAGCCGCAATTATAATGATATTGTGATAAAAGGCGATTTTGAATTTGAAGATGTAAACTTTTCTTATATCCCTCAAAAGCCGCTTATAAAAGATTTTAATCTAGATGTAAAACAAGGACAAAAGGTTGCCATTGTAGGACCGACTGGAGCAGGCAAAACCACAATGATTAATCTTTTGATGCGGTTTTATGATGTTAACAGCGGAAAAATATTGGCGGATAAAAGGGATATAACTGATATTCCAAAACCGCAGTACCGTCAAAATTTTGGCATGGTTTTGCAGGACACTTGGCTTTTTAAAGGTACTATCTGGCAAAACATTGCATTTGGAAAGCCAGATGCTGCTTTGGATGAAATAATTGATGCAGCCAAAAAGGCTCATGCGCATAGTTTTATAGAAAAATTGCCTCAAGGTTACGATACTGTAATAGATGAAAACGGCGAAAATATTTCTTTAGGTCAAAAGCAAATGTTGACCATAGCGCGAGCAATGCTTATAAAGCCGACAGTATTGATTTTGGATGAAGCGACAAGCAGTATAGACATTTTAACAGAACAAAAAATAACTCAGACATTTAAAGAGATTATGAAAGGGCGTACAAGCTTTATAATAGCGCACAGACTTTCGACCATAAAAGACGCAGATGTGATAATAGTTATGAATCAAGGCCAAATCGTCGAACAAGGCACACATAATTCTTTGCTTGAAAAAAACGGTTTTTATGCCATGCTGTATAACAGCCAGTTTGATAAAAAATTATGATGACTTTATAT
>DATCJR010000139.1 GCA_036562685.1 Clostridia bacterium
CGATTATTGGTATAAAAGATATATTCAAGCAAAAGTTCAGAGAAAGGATATTCAAAAAGAAATACAGCTTTCTTTTGATTTAAACTTATTTTGGAATAGAATTAAACAACATTTTAAATTTGAAAAAAATATAAAGTTCTACGTATCAGATTCTCATGCCTTGTCCTATAAAATAGCCAAAGAAAACGATTGTCAAGAAGTATATCTGTTTGATGCCCATGCCGATCTTGGGTACGGCGGACCTACATCACTTGATTTTGAAGTTAACTGTTCCAACTGGCTTGGAAAACTTCTTAAGGATAATAAAATCAAAAACGCTTACATTTTTTATAGTCCGTATACAGTAGAGAAACCAGAATATTTTGAAACGATGAATAATATTTACAACATAAAATACTATGATTTTCATGATTTAAATGACAAATCTATTATGGTGTCGGCTATTCATATATGCAGGTCTGGCGCATGGACTCCGCCATGGCTAGATGATAAGTTTTTTCAATTTGTTAATAGCTTGGGACTTCCATATGATATAAAAAACTGTCCCAAAAGAAAATGGGATCCAGATCATATCAGCTTATCAGATGAAATTATATATTTAATAGAATGAATTATAAAAAGGTCAAAAAGTATTTTCATAATATTTAATTTTAATTCTGTTTATTTCTTTTCCCGGAGATGAGAAATTATCCGGCGGATGTCTAGTTGCTGGAAGAGGATTTTTTCATATAAGCTCTTTGAGCAGAACCATGTCCATTTTTCCCGTTTTCAGATATTAATATAAGAAACAGTTCATTAAAAGATGCTTTACGTGATAGCAATGTGTTAATGAAAGAACATAATGGTGGCTGTGTATTATTTGAAAACAAAGAACAAGTAGAAGCCATACTAAATAGCATTAATAAAAAAGTACATAACTAGGATAAATCATTATTAATTTCATCATAAATCTAGTAAAATGATATATAAGAAAAAACAAGTATTTCAAATCAAGATTTAGCTATAAAATTTAAAAGGGGATATATCAATGCAATTTAAGCTGTATAATGATGTGCATGGGTTTTACAATGATACCTATGATATTTTGATGTGTCATGAATCTCAAAATATGATTCTTCTTGGTAATATCATAATTGGGCATGAGGGAAAAGATAAAACTGGCTGGCGCGATCCTGCTAATTGGATTATGGCAACTGTTTCTGATGATAACGGTATAAAACTTACTGCGTTAATGACACCGCCACATAATATTTTACTTTATGCAACAGATAATATTATAGATCCAGAAGTTATAGATTGTCTAATAGACGGACTGAAAGACTATGAAATTCCTGGTGTAACAACCGAAAAAAACTTAGCTGAGTATTTTGCTAAGAAATATACAGTTAAAAAGGGATTGACCTTTAAAACGAAAATGGATCAGCGTATATATGAACTTAAAGTCGTAAATCCCGAAATTAAACAAGTCGGCACCGTTCGTTTGCTGAATGAAAAAGATATGTGCTTCTTTCCATATTGGCTTGAAGCTTTTATTGCAGCTGTTGAATATGGACCGACGCAAATGTTAGTTCCACAAGATAAAGAACCGTATCAATATCGAATATCATCAAAGAATTTTTATATTTTAGAGGTCGATGGAATGCCTGTTTCTATGGCAGCATTTACAAGAAAGATGCCGACAGCTATCGGCATAGCTTTTGTATATACTCCTCCATATTTTCGCGGAAATGGTTATGCAACTTCATGTGTTGCTCAACTTAGTCAAATGGCGCTTGAAAAGGGATTTAATAGATGCGTATTATATACAGATTTAGCCAACCCCACATCAAATAGTATTTATCAAAAAATAGGATATAAGCCTGTTTGCGATTCTCTTATGTTAACATTTGAATAGTTTTTGTTTTTACTAATTAAAAAGAGGCCAGGTTTTGGTCTCTTTTTTATATAAAAACAATTGTTCAAATTTTATGTTAAAACACTTGTTCAAAAAATAGGTGTATTGTATAATTTTAGTATAAATTTAATGGTTGTTATTGATTAAATTTTTTATAATAATATCTTTTTTTTCTAATGAATTGCCATTATTATTGATGGTATTCAAATAATTAGCGCTTAATCCAGACATTTAAGATGTCTTATATAGTGAAGATTAAATATGATCACATATGATGATTCAAAAAAAGACCTGCCTTCAGATCAAATATTTCATTTATTTTTTTGTGCATGTGAGACAGGTTCTAATAATGCTCCATATCCCGATTTGTTAAAAGTATTTAGTGTACCTTTTATTAATTCAACTTAGTTATTTTGGCAAGGAAAAATGATCGTTTAATCGTACTTGGCGAAAGTAAATTAGATATAAGGAGAAAAATTAATGAAGAAAACGCTTAGGGATTTGGCTAGATATTTGAATGAAATATTGGTGCCTCAAACTCAAGAAAACTATGCAATCAATCCTGTTTATACAGATGCTTTGTTATGTGCAGAACAGGACATAAGAGAGGGTGTTGGTGCGTTTAGATCCTTTTTGGCTAGACTTTATGACACTTTATATGATAAAGGCGATGTATATGATATCAGCAAAAAGAACCCCCATGGAAACGAAAATCGTACCACGCTTTCAATATATTATCCATTTCTGCATAATTTAAGAATCATATTAATAAGAATTGGCTACTTTGGCGTTTTAGATCAAAACGAACAAGCTCTTGTTTGTGGAAATAATGTATTTAATGAAAAACAGACTGTCGCAAAAAATCTTGAATGCCTGCGTTTTTTGTCTGATTGCGGTCTAAGCATTGAAGGCATGGATATCAATCTCAAAAAGCAGGATCTAAAAGAAATCAAAACTATAAAGATTACATATCCAGATAACCCAGCTATGCTGACTGGTATGAAAGTCATGGCAATCTCTGAAGGTAAATATGGCACTCTTGTTAACCAAGATGTTTTTCTTCGCTGCGATTACAGGGCAATAAAAAAGGATAAAACTGATGAGCTTTTCATTTTAAAAGATACAATTAGGTCTTTGTCTTTAGATGTGCAGAATTTTATTTTACATCTTCATCAGCGTTATTTAGATAAGGGACTTAAATGCGTTGTTGAAATAAAAGGTTTTCATGTCTATATAAAATATTGTTATAAAAGACAAGATGTATGGGGAATCAATGCTTCTTTAAATAATGGCTATCACATTAATGTAAAACCGACCAAAATAAATGAATATGCTGAAATAATAAAAGCATTTCCTGAAGTTTTGCAAAAAATTATAGAAAAAGGCTATGGCTGCGGAAGGAAAAGAAAAGAAATAGGACATTGCGATGGCGGCTGTCATGGACTTCATATACCGTTGGATGATTCTGTTTTGGATATTAAAAATCATATTGAAACATGGTTTGATCAAGAAGTGGAATTTTTGAAAAAGAAATAAAAACTTACGTAAAAAAAACATTTACGTTTTATCATTCAATTAAATATGATTTGATTTCAATAATATTTTTTGAATTATAAAATTTTAGGAAAGACTAATATGGAAGTTAAATTTTTATGATTACATTGATGATTCTTTATTAAAGTTCGCTGTTATTATTTCTGTATCAAATGGCAAATGGGTGTTTTGCAAGCATAAAGAACGGAATACTTATGAAATTCCAGGTGGGCATAGAGAGATCAATGAATCTATTGATGACACTGCCAAAAGAGAATTAATTGAAGAAACAGGAGCTGTTAAATTTAAAATAGAACCAGTTTGCGTTTATTCTGTTACAGGAAAAAATAGAGTCAATGAAGTTGGAAATGAAACTTTTGGAAAGTTGTTTTTTGCAGAAATAGAAACTTTTGATGATAATTTGAATAGCGAAATGGAAAGTATAATGCTATTTGATGATTTGCCTCAACAATGGACATATCCGTTAATACAACCATTATTAATTAAAGAATTTTTAAGACGCAAAGAAAATACTATAAAATTTGGATGTTATGGCAAAGAAAATGAATAATGAGTTTTGGGAAGCATTAGATACTTTGGTAAA
>DATCJR010000140.1 GCA_036562685.1 Clostridia bacterium
AAGGAGTAGAAGAATGAATAAAACTATTACTGTAAATTGTGCTTTGGAGCAGTTTAAGGACAAAGTAACTGAAAAAGAAGTTACTTATTTAAAGCTTACTGCTGATGTTATGGGTATTACAATTAGATTAAAGCCTTATGATGCCACGACTGCACAACTTTTGAAAGTTTTTTTGACTTCAAAATAAAACAAGTTGAGCAAGAACGGGTAAAAAAATGTAATTTAATTCCTTACATATCTCATTCTCCATAGCCGACTGCAGACGGCTTAAGAAAAAAGTATTTTAAATACTGTTTGCAGAGCCTTTGCGGGTTGGGCTAATCAATCCGCTTTTATTTATAAGGGGATAGAAATATGGAAGTAATTTTATTAGATAAAATAGGCAATTTTTATTTATATTATGATTTTCAAGCTGAAAAGAAGTTTTTTTTAGTTATGAAAGATTATAATTATCGATTGTATTTTAAAAAAGAATTAGAAGCTAGAAGATATGCTCATAAACAATATATAAATTATTTGAATTGGTTATGTAAATAAAGTTTTTTAATAAAGAAATTTTAATTTAAAGGGGGTGAAACGTTATGGCGATAAGACCTTATAAAAATCCCGCAAAACGTGCAACGCAATATGTTCAAGAATTAAGGCAGGGTATGGACGTTTACGGTTATCCATTGAGGAGAACAGAAAAAGCTTTTCGTGCGGGTTATTTGCAGGCTAGACGAGACTCTGCAATTGCTTATAATCTTAAGACAGGAAGAAAGAAGCCTGAAGATTATGGCATTAAACCTTATAAGAATAAAAGAAGATAATTTTTATAAGGTAAAGCTGTGCTATCGGCTTGACGGGCATTTTTTTAAAAAGAAATTAGCTGTGCTATCGGCTTGACGGGCAGGAGGTTTTTAACTTGAAAGTCAAGAAAGTAAAAACAAAAATTCATTTTGGCAAAATAGCTTTTATTTTTGCCTTATGTTTTGTTGCGTTATGTGGTTTCACGGTTTCGTCTTATGCTTATGCGTCATCGTCTAAAGTGAATGCACCTATATCTGTAACTCTTACTCCAAACTATGATGAAGGAGTTATTTCAATTACTTTGACGCCTACAGGTTCAGATTATACTAGATTTAGAACGGCTGAACCTTTAAATATTTTTGCTATTTCAGGACATAAGACTATAAATGAAATTCCTGTTATTGATTATGAAGTGGATGATTTGCCTGAACCGTGTTTTAAGTTAGTTGATACAGGTATTACTGCAACACAATTTTTTGATAACAATAAAGCTGTTACTTATAGTTTTGATAGTTCTGTTTTAACAGAAGGTGAAGAATATACTATTTTTGCGTATTATCAATTTGTAGACGCTGAATGTGAGCATTTCTTTTCTGAATTATATTATTATACCTATTTAGTGCCTGTTCCGTTGCCGCCTGACCCTGTTAAAGAAGGGTATACATTTGTTGGGTGGTATTATGATGAAGAATTTACACAGCCTTATAATGGTGAGCCTATTTATGCGGATACAAAATTATATGCTAAATTTGAAATAAATAAATATACAGTAACTTTTAATCTTGCAGGTGGAGAGGTTATTGAAGGAGAAGCAATTCAAATAGTAGAATATGGCAATTCGGCAGTTGCCCCTACTGTAACTCGTGAAGGATATAGATTTATTGGCTGGGATAAGTCTTTTGATAATATAAAAGGTGATTTGATAGTAACTGCTCAATGGGAGCGTATAACTTATACAGTTACTTTTTATGTTGACGGAGAGGTTTATGACGTTATAACGGTATATCACGGAACAGTGTTTATTGATAATCCAAGTGTTCAAAAAATAATGCAAACACTTTCTGCTGTGTATTTGAACCCTGAAAAGACCGTTTTGTTATCTCCAACAACTGTTTTAGATGAAGATACGGTTTTATATGTAGATGTTGACGCAAGTTTAAGAAAATGGCTTGATATTGGCTTGTGGTTTCAAAAAAATTGGATATGGTTGGCTGTGGGTGCAGGTGTTTTGGCTTTTATTGTTATTGTTGTAATAATTAAGGTGAAAAGGGGGTAAATAATGAAAAAGATTATATTAGCTTTTTTAATGCTTATAACTTGTTTTAATGTTTTTGTTCCTGTAACTTATGCTAGTGAAAGTAATATTGAGGAAGGAGTGGTAAAGACCATTCCTTCCTCTGAAATAATGACTGTTGCAGATGTTGACAAGCCGATAGATGTTACTGCTGATAGTAGTAAAAAAACAATGTATTATTTATCAATACCTATTAATCAAAAAATGTATTTTTATAGGTTTAACTTGGTTGATATGCCAATTCAAGGTGATATTTTAAAGACAATAGAGCAAAATACTAGTATAAAGGGTTTTTATAATAGCTTTGAAAAAAGTTATATTGAAAAAGATATGTTTACTTTTATTTTTACTTATACTAATGTTAGGGTGAATAACAATCCTGTTATAACTACTTGGAATATACCTATAAAAAATTTAAAATATGACAATCCTTTGTTTGGCTGGAAACATTTATATCCTATTAGTTTTGATATAAATACTACTGTTGATATTAATATACGTTCTGAATATTATGATTTATTTAAAAATGCAGATTTATCGAGTATAACAATAACGATATTATATAGGGGTTCGGGTTATCCTATGTATCGTTATTCACATAAAAATGGTTGGTGGATTTTTTCCGAAGAAATTTATTCACCTTATTTCACTTTTTCAGGTATTGAGTTAAAACAAAGAGAAGTTCCTTCAGATTATGACCCTATTAAAGAAGAAGGGCAAGCACCTGACAATGGGGGAATTGATTTAAAGCCTATTAATGAAGGTGTAGTTTCACCTGTCAATTTGTTCGATTATATAAAAGACGCTTTTAAGGCGGTTTTTGCAGGGAATGCAAATATTGTTCAATATATAGTTGTTTTTGTTGTTTCTCTTGTTCTTTTGTTCTTATTGGGATTGATTATAAAAATTCTTACTTGGATTTTTAAGTGATAATTAATAGAGGTAATTAATATGTGGGAGTTTATCAAGCAATTATTTGATTTTAGTAATTGGTCAACTATGACCTTTCTTGAGCAGTCGATAAAAATGTTTAAAATTACAGTGTTTGTATTGCTTGTTTTAGCTGTTTTAGGAATTTTAACTAAAATTATACGATTGATTATAGGTTTAATAAGGTTGTTCCGAAAATGATTTATATTTTGTTTGGAGTTGTTATAATTTTTATAATTTTTATAGCTTTAATCGTTTTTGCCAAAAAAAGAAAAAAACGATTATGTAATGATTATGACGATAATTATTTTAAGGTTCAGAATGATTGGTTAGTTGAGCAATTTAGGACAAGAAATGTATATGTTTTTGGGAAAAAAAGGACAGGTAAAGATTTGCTTTTTGCTCACGTGATATATTTGCGTGGGGAAAAGCATTATGCTAATATGCCTTATGACGATAATACGGAAGTTATCGAACTTAAGGAAATAAATGTCGGTGGAAATACTTTTGAGCATATTATTGAGGGTCAAATAGAACCTTTTGAACCTCAATTTGAGTTTGGGCGAGATATATATTTATCTGACGCGGGCATTTTTTTCCCAAGTCAGTATCACAGAATTTTAGAGCAAAAGTTTCCTGATATGCCGATATTTTTTGCTTTGTCAGGTCATTTGTATGAACTTAATGTTCATTGTAATTGTCAAGAACTCGGTCGTGTTTGGGATAAATTAAGAGAACAGGCTGATTGTTATATTAGGGTGTTGGGGTGCAAGTGGTATCGTAATTATGCATTAGTTAGTTGTATCTCGTATACTGATTATAATGCCGCAGAACGCAAAATAAGCCCTCCAAGCCCTAAAAAATCTGAAAAGAAACTTTTGGAATTTTATGAAAAGTATGGCGAAGTTGTATATCGAACTTTTAAGATATACAAAAGTTATCTTAAGTATGATACTCATTATTTTAGACATAAATTTTTTAAAAATTGGTCAGAGGAGGTTTTAAATGCTGAAACGAGGTAAACTTTGGTTAGATAAACAACGTAAAATCAACCGTAGATTATATAGATTACTTGTTAAATTGCTTAAATCTTATAGTTGTTTATATTGTTCGCAACGTTGCGATTTACTTTGCAATGGTATAGCTAATGATTTGGGCGGTGGTGGACGGGAAAACTGTCGCACTAACGAATTGCTTAATCAAATTAAAAAACGAGAAGCAGAATGCGACGCGGCTGAACGTGATGACGCTCTCGATAATGCCCCTACTTGATAAGATATATTATATTTTGTAAAAATTGCTTTTGTTTTGGGCGGGTTTGGGCGGGTATTTTCGTATTAGTAAAATAAAATATCCTGATATCAGGGGGATAATATATCCTGATATCAGGATATATTTTTTTTTAAAAAAAAAAATGAAAAATTTTGAAAAAAACTCTTGACAATGTTTCCCAAATGTGATACAATACAATTAACAAAAATAAAAAAGAAAAGGAGATTGTAAAGATGAGAAACGTAACAAGACCGTGCGATTTAAACAAATATTATATGTATAAGGGCTATTTTATTGAAAAAGACAGACGCACCGGTTATTATAGCACTTATACTAGCAAAGGTCGCCTAATGGCAGACACCCAAAGAGGCATTAAAAAATTAATTAATGAGGTGATAGAAAATGAATAAAAAAGAACAGGAAATGAGAGCAGAAGCAAGAGCGGCCATAATCGAGGCATTAGAAAATGGTTATAGCGGGTATTATTGCGACTTGCACAACGAAGTTTTTAATACTGATTATTATATTATCGGTGTTAATCAAGCCAAAGAGGCATTAAGAGAATATGATGTATTTAATGCGATTGAAAAAGTGCAGACATACGAAAAAGATAATTTCGGTGAAGTTTATACGGATTTAAGCGACCCCGAAAGACTTGTTAATATGCTCTATTATATCATCGGTGAGGAAGTTTTGTATGAGATTATGGATAATGTTAATGTCTTTTGGGATAATTGGAATAATCAAGCGAATGAAGAAATGAACGCTTTAATATTAAAAGCTATCGAAAAATAGTAGATTAACGGCGGGTAAATCCCGCCGTTATTTTTTTATCTTTTTTAAAAAAAGTTAAAAAATTTTTAAAAAAACTCTTGACAAAATCTATCGAATGATATACAATATAAGTAACAAAACAAAAAGGAGTAACGATAATGGAAAAGTTTACAACAACTGAATTATTTTTAATGATGTGTGAATTAGAAAATGTTGGTAATGAACTTATGCAAATGGTGGCTAAATTTGAAGATGTTAAAGATATAGCATCTTTGAAACTTCAAGCTGATTTATACTTCAAATTAGCAGAAAAATTACGTTCTGTTATTGTGAACGGTGAAAAGCGTATAGCTATTTTATAACAAAAGGAGTTAACCTATGGGAAACAAAGTTAAAATTGATGTAAAAATTATTCGCTATGTGAATGGACAAAATATCCACGCTCTTGGTGATGTTGATATCGAGTCGTTTTTAGACGTTGAACCGCTTTATATCGATGAAAAATTGTTAAATGGTCAAATTTTATCTTTAGTCGATATCAATAATTACTGTTCAACTATCGATAATTACTGTAGGAAAGTAGCGGGAAAGATGATACCTTATGATACCGAATATGAGGGCTATTTGCTATTATTCTATTATGACGATGAATTAATAAGTAGTGCGTTACTAAATAACTATTCTGATTTTTTCGGTCATGACCTAGATTTAGATGATTTGGAGATAACCGAATGACACTTCAAGAAAAACTTCGTCAAGTCCGAATAAATAGGGGGTTAACATTACAAGAAGTCGCGAACGCTCTAGGACTTAAAACTAGAGCGTCCGTGCAACATTGGGAAACCGGTTATCGTGTGCCTAAATTGGCAAGCTTAAAAAAGCTTGCCAAGCTATACGGGGTAGATATAACGTATTTCATTTTGGACGATTAACGCGGCTGTTCGGATTGAACCGTATTTGTAAACGTATGTTCCCAGCCTTGCCTTTCGGAGTGAGCCGCCCCCTTCTCTACCTGTAACGCACTACACCCCCGCACTTGATACACTGTTAATGGCGACGGCGGTTAATTAATGCCTTGCCTCCCGTCGTTTCGCCGTTGCCCGCCTATTCGGTATCAAGTGCGGTCGGCGGCTGTCAAGAGGCAAATTGGAATAATAGGGGTAGCCGTAGGGGTTCCTGTTATGCCGAGAAAACTCTTGACAGCCGCCGAATAAAGAGGACGCAAGCTGTTCGCGAGGTATCGTTAGAAACTGGTGGCGGGCGTGGGCATTTCCCACGCCCGCCCTGTTAGGCGGAAAGGCTAGTGTTACCCTTTCCGCCACTTTTGAGACTTGAGACAAAATAAATTATTCGGGGTGAAAAAATGAGCGAAACATTCAGAAGTCGTTCTTGGCTTTTAACAATTAAATGTGCTGATATTACTTTGGATGAATTAAAAGAAAAATTAAAAGATTATGTCTATATCGGACAAAAAGAAAAAGGCGAAAAAACAGGATATGAACATTACCAAATATATATTGAAAATCCTACACAAATAAGGTTTGAGACGCTAAAAAACAAATTCCCGACTGGACATTTTGAAATAAGACGGGGAACGAAACAACAGGCATACGATTATTGCACAAAAGAAGAAACAAGAATAGGAGAACCTTTTGGCAACGGAGAGATTGATTTAGAAGATAAACAGGGAA
>DATCJR010000141.1 GCA_036562685.1 Clostridia bacterium
AAGGAGTAGAAGAATGAATAAAACTATTACTGTAAATTGTGCTTTGGAGCAGTTTAAGGACAAAGTAACTGAAAAAGAAGTTACTTATTTAAAGCTTACTGCTGATGTTATGGGTATTACAATTAGATTAAAGCCTTATGACGCAACTACTGCACAGCTTTTGAAAGTGTTTTTGACTTCTAAATAAAACAAGTTGAGCAAGAACGGGTAAACATATTTTATTTTCCGTAGCCGACTGCAGACGGCTTAAGAAAAAAGTATTTTAAATACTGTTTGCAGAGCCTTTGCGGGTTGGGCTAATCAATCCGCTTTTATTTATAAGGGGAAAGAAGTATGGAAGTAATTTTATTAGATAAAATAGGCAATTTTTATTTATATTATGATTTTCAAGCTGAAAAGAAGTTTCTTTTAGTTATGAAAGATTATGATTATCGGTTGTATTTTAAAAAAGAATTAGAAGCTAGAAGATACGCTCATAAACAATATATAAATTATTTGAATTGGTTGTGTAGATAAGGTTTTTAATGAAGAAAATTTAATTTAAAGGGGGTGAAACGATTATGGCAATAAGACCTTATAAAAATCCCGCAAGACGTGCAACACAATATGTTCAAGAATTAAGGCAGGGTATGGACATTTACGGTTATCCATTAAGGAGAACAGAAAAGGCTTTTCGTGCGGGTTATTTGCAGGCTAGACGAGACTCTACAATCGCTTATAATCTTAAGACAGGAAGAAAGAAGCCTGAAGATTATGGCATTAAACCTTATAAGAATAAAAGAAGATAATTTTTTATAAGGTGAAGCTGTGCTATCGGCTATACGGGCATTTTTTTTAAGAAAAACTAAAAATTTGCTGTGCTATCGGCTATACGGGCAGGGGGTGATTTTATGAATTTTGTAGTCAAGAAAAAAGTCAATAGTGTGAAGTTAAGTATATTGATTTTAATGTCGATATTTTTTTGTATTCTTTTTAGTTTTTCTACAGGTGAAATAGCGGTTAAAGCTGAAACGGTAGATAATGAATATGGTTATTTAAATGTTCGTGTAGAAGATTATGTTTTGTATATTGATTATGAATTTTATAAATATAAATCTTCTAATGATAATGTTTATATCTGCGAATATGAAATTTTGCGTAATGTCAATGGAAGTTATAAAACAGAATATTCAACACGATTTGACTATGTTACTGGTTCAGATAAATTGAATAAACTTTATAATTATAATATTGGTTTGTTTTCAATACCTTATCGTTTTAAAGTTGGCGAAACTTATATGTTTTTAGTTGAAATAAGTTATGCGGGAAGTAATGGTATTCCGTATGGTGTATTATATAATTCACGTGCTTATTTTAACCCTGCAGAAGTTGTTGAATTCCCGCCTGTTCCTGTTGTCGAAGGTTATGAGTTTGCGGGCTGGTTTTATGACGAGGAATTGACAGACGCTTATGACGGGGAATTAATTTTTGAGGATACAACGCTTTATGCAGGTTGGCGTAAAACAGAACGTCCTGTAATGGAGCATTTTAATTTTGTTGGTTGGTATTATGACGAGTCTTTGACTGAACCTTATAATAATGAAATTATTAAATTAGATACTCCATTATATCCGAAATGGGTTAATAAAAAATATATGATTAATTTTGTATGTCCTCCACTTTTTATTAATTCTATTCAAGTTGATAGTCTTACAGAGTTTACACCTGAAAAGTTACAAAGACCTGGTTATAATTTTGAAGGTTGGTTCTTGGATGATACATTTACGGTTGAATGGGTTGACGGTAGTCCTGTAACTAGTCCTCTTACGTTATATGCGAAGTGGAGTGTTATAATGTGTAAAGTTACTTTTATCGTTAATGGTGATACTTATGCTGAATTGGATGTGCCGTGGGGAACTGCTTTGGTTTCTGCTCGTGAATTTTTACAAAATTATTACCTTCAATCTTTTGAATTATATATTGATAGCGAACTGGCACAAGAGGTTGATTATAGTGATAAAGTAAATAAAGATATGGTTTTATACACTAAAGTAGTTAATACTACTGAACCCCAAGAGCAAGTATGGTATTTGGTGGTTTTTGATTGGATAAAAGAGAATTGGTTATATCTTTTATTACCTATTTCTGCTTTAGGGGTTATATTACTTTTAATAAAAATTTTAAAGGGGGGTAAATAGTATGAAGTCTAAAAAAAGATTTTTTGGTTTAAAGACAACGGTAATTTTTCTGTTGTTAATTTTTAGTTTACTTTCGATTATAAGCAGTATGTTTGTTTCTGCTGCTGGTGTTGATAATACTGTTTTAAGGTTGTATTCTATTGATTTTAAGTTAGATGATTATGCAGAAACATATGGTGTTGTCGGTCAGGGTTATCCTGTTGAACTTTGGCAAGAAGGAAACGATACTGAACGTGTCGTTATGACGTTGGAATATCATTATGACAATAATAGAATGTATCTTTCCGTTGCTGAAGGTAGTATAGTAACTTTTGAATATGATTATAACCCTATGCGACAATGGAAGTTTAAGTTTAAAGGTAAAGAGTATGAAGCAGAAAAAGTCAATATAATGCTTTTGAAATTATCTGATTTTGCTGAAAAAGACCCTGCAAAAATTCCTGAACAGGTTGTTAATTTGCCGCCTGTTACCGTTTGCGATTGGAATGGCAATCCTTTGTATTATACAGAGGACGGTTTTTTGTTTAATGATAAGGCAGAAGTTTATTATGATGATATTAATGATACTAGTAATTTGTTAAGAGTAACAAAAGAAGTAAAAAGTAATTCGGATATGTTGTCTAGTGAAGGTAGCGGAAAGTTTGTTTCTTTAAGTGCTAGTTTAAATACTGTGCGTCCTTTGACTGATGTGGAAATAGACGGTGTTACATATCAAATAATTAATGGTAATGGCGAACCTCTTGACGTTGACCCTGAAACTAAAAGATTGGTAAAGCCTGATTATAAAGTATCGTCTATTACAGTTAATGATAAATTATATGCTCTTGAGCCTAAAGCAGGCGGTTCGCCTATACTTGCCAAGTTAGTAGTCGAAAAAGACGGAGAAAATCAAATTGTTAATTTTTTTCAGGGTTATTGGGAAGTATTTAAACGTATATTAAATCCTTTTGCTTATAAAGAAATGGTGTCCGCTGTTGCTGAAAGATTTTATGTTCAAAAGTTTTATGATTTATGGGGACACGAAATTAATAAAGATTTGTATGTCGATTTAGGTATACAGCGTTGGTCTATTAAACCTGTAATGACTGTGGGCGATTATCTTGAAGCTATGTTAGAGCGTGGTCAACCGTTTTTAGTTGACGGTGGAGCAAAAACTGTCGGCGGTGAGCAATTATATGATAATTTAGGTTCTCCACTTTCAATTTTATATGGTCAGTTGATTGACGCCGCTGGTTATCCTGTTGTTTGTTATGTTGATGACCCTAATGATAATTCTGACAAATTAGTGCCTCGTCCTGTCTTTTATGCTGACGATGTTTATTATGATTATAATGGTGAGCAATTAGAAGTGTTAGAATATGGTGGTCTTTTAAGACTTTGCAAAAATGGAGTGCCTGTCAGAAGTGTGATTTCTGATTTGCAACGTGGCGAAGAAATGTATTTTGTATATATGTCTGACGGTGTTACTATGATACCTTCTTTTGTTGATATAGATAGCGAAGGTGATATTTATTACAAAGATTTAGACGGTAATGACATAAGCAAGATTATAGTTAAGCCTAATATTAATATTACTGATTATTATCGTAACAATCCGACAGAAAAATCTATGTCTAGTTGGGATAAGTTTTGGCATTATTTTGTTATTACTTCTGCGATTGTTCTAGCTGTCGGTGGTTTTATTTTAATAATTGCTTTGATTGTGAGGATTGTAAAATTTGTCAAAGGTAATTAATAGAGGTGGTTAATATGTGGGAGTTTATCAAGCAATTATTTGATTTTAGTAATTGGTCAACTATGACTTTTCTTGAGCAGTCGATAAAAATATTTAAAATTACAGTGTTTGTATTGCTTGTTTTAGCTGTTTTGGGAATTTTAACTAAAATTATACGATTGATTATAGGTTTAATAAGGTTGTTCCGAAAATGATTTATATTTTGTTTGGAGTTGTTATAATTTTTATAATTTTTATAGTTTTAATCGTTTTTGTCAAAAAAAGAAAAAAACGATTGTGTAATGATTATGATGATGATTATTTTAAAATGCAGAATGAATGGTTAGTAGAGCAATTCAGGACTAGGAACGTTTATGTTTTTGGTAAAAAGAGAACCGGTAAAGATTTGCTTTTTGCCCACGTGATACATTTACGTGGGGAAAAGCATTATGCTAATATGCCTTATGATGAAAATACGGAAGTTATTGAACTTAAAAAAATAAATATTGGTGGAAATACTTTTGAGCATATTATTGAGGGACAAATAGAACCTTTTGAGCCTCAATTTGAGTTTGGACGAGATATATATTTATCTGATGCGGGTATTTTTTTTCCAAGTCAGTATCATAGAATTTTAGAGCAAAAATTTCCTGATATGCCGATATTTTTTGCTTTGTCTGGTCATTTATATGAACTTAATGTCCATTGTAATTGTCAAGAACTCGGTCGTGTTTGGGATAAATTAAGAGAACAGGCTGATTGTTATATTAGGGTGTTGGGGTGCAAGTGGTATCGTAATTATGCATTAGTTAGTTGTATTTCGTATACTGATTACAATGCCGCAGAACGCAAAATAAGCCCTCCAAGCCCTAATAAATCTGAAAAGAAGCTTTTGGAATTTTATGAAAAATATGGAGAGGTTGTATATCGAACTTTTAAGATATACAAAAGTTATCTTAAATATGATACTCATTATTTTAGACATAAATTTTTTAAAGATTGGTCAGAGGAGGTTTTAAATGCTTAAGCGTGGTAAACTTTGGTTAGATAAACAACGTAAAATAAATCGTAGATTGTATAAATTGCTTGTTAAATTGCTTAAATCTTATAGTTGTTTGTATTGTTCGCAACGTTGCGATTTACTTTGTAATGGTATAGTTAATGATTTGGGCAGGGGTGGACGGGAAAACTGTCGCACTAATGAATTACTTAATCAGATTAAAAAACGAGAAGCAGAATGTGATGCGGCTGAACGTGATGATGCTCTCGATAATGCCCCCACTTGATAAGATATCGTGATATTAAGATAATAAATATTATATTTTGTAAAAATTGCTTTTGATTTGGGCGGGTTTGGGCGGGTATTTCGTATTAGTAAAATAATATACTTTAGTAAAATAATATATTAAAGTATATTATTTTTTTTTAAAAAAAAATGAAAAATTTTTTAAAAAACGCTTGACAAAGTATAGCAAATGATATATAATTTAGTTAATAAAAATTAAAAAAAAGAGAGGTAAAAAATAATGAAATTTAGGACAACACAAAAAGAGGTTAAGAGCGGCTATAGGAATATTATTAGCGTGCCTTATTGCGCGTTACAAAGCCTGTTAAAATGTGAGGACGCTATTGCCTACACGGTGCGCGTTGAGGGTTGGGGCGCGGATGTATATGCTTTTGGAGATGTTGCAATAGTAACAGGTTACGCGCCTTTTGGAAATATTCGCTCTAGTTACGAAATTAATCAACGCTATGAAAAGCGCGCGCAAGAAATTGCGAACGGAATATATGATTGGGAAGAAAAGAAAACGTTATTGGCGGGATTAATTGCAGAATACATTAAAGAGGTAATTCAAAAATGAAATATAAAGCGTCATTAATGTTATATGATAACGATTTTAAGTATTATATTTTTGATACTTTTGCGTCAACAGAGCAAGCCTCAATTAATAAAGCTAGAAAAAAAGCAATAAAAAACGGTTTTAATAAATTAAATTCACAGGGTCAAATTAGTATTTGCAAGCGCAGAAATTGTGAATATGACGCAAACTATTACCATTATAAAATAGTTTTAGCGTGGAATTAATGCAGAGCGGCAGCGGGTCAATCCCGCTGTTATTTTATTATCTTTTTTTTGAAAAAAAAGTTAAAAAATTTTTAAAAAAAACTCTTGACAAAATCTATCTAATGATATACAATATAATTAACAAAATAAATTCAAAAAAGAGAGGAAACAATAATGCAAAAATTAACAGTAACTGAATTGATTTGGATAATCAGTGAGTTAGAAAATTCTGCTGAAGAAAGTATGCAAATTGCGGTTAAAATTAAGGATGATGAAGGACGCAAATTTTTAGAACGTAAAGCTGATTTATATTTTAATTTGGTAAAAAAAATACGCTTTGCTGTTCATAACAATGATAAGCGTATAGCAATTTTGTAAAAAAGAGAGGTAAAAAAAATGGGAAACAAAGTTAAAATTGAAGTTAAAATTTTGCATTATGTAAATGGGCAAAACATTCGGGCTATTGGTGATGTTGAGTCATATTTGGACAGTGGCGATATTGAGTCATTTTTGGATATTGACCCACTTTTTATTAATAAAGAATTATTAAGCGGTCAAATTTTGTCTTTGTCCGCTATTAATGATTACTGCAGCGCAATCGATAATTACTGTAGGAAAGTAGCGGGAAAGATGATACCTTATGATACCGAATGTGAGGGCTATTTGTTACTATTTTATTATGATGATGAGTTAATAAGTAGTGCATTACTAAATAACTATTCGGATTTTTTCGGTCATGACCTAGATTTAGATGATTTGGAGATAACGGAATGACACTTCAAGAAAAACTTCGCCAAGTCCGTTTAACAAAGGGGTTAACATTACAAGAAGTAGCGGGCGCTCTAGGGCTTAAAAGTAGAGCGTCCGTTCAACATTGGGAGTCGGGCTATCGTGTGCCGAAATTGTCAAGCCTCAAAAAGCTTGCCAAGCTATACGGGGTCGATGTAACGTATTTCATTTTGGACGATTAGCGCGGCTGTTCGGATTGAACCGTATTTGTAAACGTATGTTCCTAGCCTTGCCTTTCGGAGTGAGCCGCCCCCCCCACTTGTAACGCACTACAGCCCCGCACTTGATACACTGTTAATGGCAGCGGCGGTTAATTAATGCCTTGCCTCCCGTCGTTTCGCCGTTGCCCGCCTATTTGGTATCAAGTGCGGTCGGCGGCTGTCAAGAGGCAAATTGGAATAAATGGGGGGTAGCCCGTAGGGAGAACCGTTTATGCCGAGAAAACTCTTGACAGCCGCCGAATAAAGAGGACGCAAGCTGTTCGCGAGGTATCGTTAGAAACGTGTGGCGGGCGTGGGCATTTCCCACGCCCGCCTCGTTAGGCGGAAAGGTTTAGTGTTACCCTTTCCGCCACTTTTGAGACTTGAGACAAAATAAATTATTCGGGGTGAAAAAATGAGCGAAACATTCAGGAGTCGTTCTTGGCTTTTAACAATTAAATGTGCTGATATTACTTTGGATGAATTAAAAGAAAAATTAAAAGATTATGTTTATATCGGACAAAAAGAAAAAGGCGAAAAAACAGGATATGAACATTACCAAATATATATTGAAAATCCTACACAAATAAGGTTTGAGACGTTAAAAAACAAATTCCCGACTGGACATTTTGAAATAAGACGGGGAACGAAACAACAGGCATACGATTATTGCACAAAAGAAGAAACAAGAATAGGAGAACCTTTTGGCAACGGAGAGATTGATTTAGAAGATAAACAGGGAA
>DATCJR010000142.1 GCA_036562685.1 Clostridia bacterium
GTCCCTCCAGAAAGTTTTGTTATCCCATTTGCCTTTATAAAACTCATAATAACAAGTTCCTTTTCGTTGAGAGTTGTTTACAAATAAAATCATTAACCTTCCCCTTCCTACAAAATTAAATCTTATCAATATTATAACAAAATAATTTCAATAAAATATGGGTCTATAAGAAAAATACTTATAGACCCATACAAGTGGCTCCCCAGGTAGGATTTGAACCTACGACCCTTCGGTTAACAGTTACTTCCAAAAATCTTTTTGGATTAATCCTTGTAGCCTATTAAAAGTGAAGGTATCGGCTTTTTTAATAAAAAATTTATAAGCTTCAGCAATTTTTTTGTTGGCAACAAGATATAATGGAATTTCTTTAGATATTAGTTTTTTAAGGATTAATTTTTTATTTTCATATTCAGAATGTTTATTTAAATCCCACCCAACTAAATAAAAATCTTTGGTATTTTCATAATCGATATATAATTTTGCTAATACTAAAAGATCTGTGTACTGTTGTAATTTATATTCAAATAGTTTGGCTTTTTTTTGACCTTTTAAATTTAAGGCAAAACTTATAATAGCCGCAATAGTGCCCCCGCTTACCAATAGAGTCAGAATGGGCAAAATATAATCCATAAATTGCTTCATTAAATTTCATCTCCAAAATATATTTAAATTAAAATTAATTTTCCCGTTATTATTAAAGTTATTGGATATGTGAATTTTTGTACCGTCCTCATTTTCTAAGCCTAAAATATCATTAGTTGTAACATCAAATAATCTTGCAAGTTTTATTAGGTTCTCGCCATTTTCCCAAAAACTATTCTTAATATCTGTAAATTGATTGTTTAATTTAGATAATACATTATCTTTAATTATTACACAAGATAATACAAAGCCTCTTGAAGATTTATCTCTTTCATCTGCACAACCACTTTCATCAAAAAAAGCGACATAATCAGCATCAGTTGTATCCCCAAATAAAATCCTGTTTTTCCAACTCATCTTAATTTTAACACTTTTGTAATTTTTATATTTAAGTACAAGATAAGTATACATATTCTTGTAGAGTTTTCAAGTAAAAATATCGTCAGTCAAAACATAATAGGCAATATAAAACATAATAGGTAATATAAAGATTATAATTAAAGGTGCTTAGAAAACAATATTAGCATAAATACGGTGCAAAGGTGGTTAGGTCATGCACAAGCAAGCACAACAGCAAATATATATACCCATGTTCAAAGGGGGTTTGAATTAGAAGAAATTAAGAAATTTGACTTAATTAAAATGGAACTGTCGGCGAAGATGACACCCGTTTGAATTAGAAGAAATTAAGAAATTTGACCCTAAAATATGACCCTTCGGTTATGGGGTGTCAAAAACACAAAAAGGGTCACGCAAAATATTGTAAACAAAAACAAGAAAAGCCAGTAAAAATGGCTTATTTTACCAAAAAACCATATAAAAAAGCCCCAAATCTTACGATTTAGGGCTTTAATGGCTCCCCAGGTAGGATTTGAACCTACGACCCTTCGGTTAACAGCCGAATGCTACTACCGCTGAGCTACTGAGGAAAATCAGCATTATTATTATAGTCTGTGCGTCAATAGTTGTCAATAATTTTTTGCTTCAAAATGTTACCATTTTTTTGAACTTATTAATTTTTCAACGCACATTTATTATGTCCTATATATTAATAGAAAATTATAAAAATATCAAGCAATTATAGCCATTATTATCTTGGATTATTAAAATTTTTTTGAGAATAACAAACATGTCTAAGTGTTATTTTCTTAAACTCTTGAGACTTAAATAAAAAATCCGTCTTCATCAGACGGATTAAAACTACATTATTCTTGAAAAAATTATTCGTCCTGCCGAGGTCTGCAACGCTGTCGTGATAGTAACTTCTTTTTCGCTGCCTATATAGTTGCCTCCGTTTTCTATTACTATCATTGTTCCGTCAGGCAGATAACCTATTCCTTGACCGCGTTCTTTACCCTCTTTTACTATGCGTACCATCATCTTTTCTCCAGGCAATGCTATCGGCTTGATTGCGTTGGAAAGATCATTGATGTTAAGCGCAACTATATTGTTGGCAGTCGCCAGCTTGTTAAGATTGTAGTCTACTGTTATCAATTTTGCCTTATAAAACTGAGCAGTCTTTATATATTTTACATCAATATCAGTTTCGTTGATGTCGTCAGTGATCTTGACATGGATCGCTTTTTCTTTTTGCAATGCTGCGGCGATATCCAAGCCTCTGCGGCCGCGGTTCTTTTTCAATACATCTTCATCATCAGCGATACGCGCTAATTCTGTCAAAACAAAATTAGGTATTAGCACTTCGCCGCTCAAAAAGCCTGTTCTTACAATATCCAAAACTCTGCCGTCAATAAGAGCTGAAGTATCCAACAAAATCATATTAGGGCAGTCATTAACAGAAAGAGTTGACCTTTCGGTAAGGTTGGTAGCAGGCAAAACCTGGCTCATAAGTTTTGCACCCAGTCTCATTCCTACAACGCCAAATATTAGCATTAATATTACAGTAATGGTTATAGTGAATGCTGGATTGATGCTTTCTACGCTGTTTAATAAAAACCAGCATACAAAACCAAGCAGGACTCCTACTACAAGTCCTAAAATTCCCATTACAACTTCTTTTGCACTGTACTTAGAAAGCGCGTTTTCTATTAATCCAGATAAAGCAAAAATCCCTTTCATGACAACTGGAGCAATCAAAAAAGCCAAAAACGAAATAAACAATCCGCTGACTACTTGAATGCAGACTTTTAGCCATCCCTGCATATTGAGCAGCAACTTGCCGTCAATTTGTATTGACATTATTTCCTTAGAAATAATCCAGCCAGTTACAAACCCCATCGGCACCAGCACAAGCCTGATTATAGCTACTATGCTCTTAGAAGGACTTTGCTTTAATTTTTTTTGTTTTGAAACCATGAAATTATTATATTATTATTGCAAGAGATTAGTCAAGTTTATTTCAAATTTAAGCATTTTTGTCAAAATATTGTTTATTTGAGTTTATGAACAAATATTGACCTATACACCAATTCCCCCTCAACCCTTAATGACTGCATAAGACTTATATCATTAACCGTGTAAGTATAAGGCAATATCTCGTCAACCTTAATACCGCTAGGTACATAATCAGGATTGCGTATGAGTGTAATATGAGGAGAAAATCTATTGGGCTGCAGGTCAAAGGTGTTCCTTAATCTATTAAAAAGAAATGCATTGATGTTTTTTAGATGTTTTGAGTCGTTGACGCCAAGATATATTATGTTTTTTCCAAAGCTGGAAATGTTATTTAAAGTTATGTCAAAATGGCTTTCGTTGATGTCGACTATCGCGTCCTTAATAAAAGGAATCTGCGACTGTTCGCTTTGTCCCAAAAACAAAAGAGTTATATGATAATTGGACTCTTTTGCGTAATTGCCTTTAATGCCCTGTTGCTTTAGCCAGTCAGCAATTTGAGATATTTTTTTCTTTATTGTATCGTCAAAATTAACAGCTATAAACAATCTCATTATGAAAACAACTCCATTTGATTGGAATATGTATCCAGCATCTCTCTTAACATTGTATATCTGGTCTGCGTAAATGTATTATTTACCATTTTGCGTATTGTTTCTTTTTCACCTATAAGTACAGCATAGTTTTTTGCTCGTGTCAATGCTGTATATAAAAGGTTTCGAGTATTGATCATATAGCTTCCGCCTGTTAAGACTATGACGCATGCATCAAATTCGCAACCTTGGCTTTTGTGTACGGTTATCGCATAAGCAAGCATAAGCTCTTCCATAGTTTCAGCGCCATAAGTAGCCCGCCGTCCGTCTTCAAACTCCACTACAAGCTCGCCCGTAGAAGGCGTTACGCTTATTACAATACCCATATCGCCGTTAAAAACTCCCACTCCGCTGGTTATTATTCCGCTTTCGTCTACTTTTTGCCATTCTAATTCGTAATTGTTGGCTATATGCATGACTTTGTCGCCTACTCTGAATGTCTGGTTTCCGTAGGTTATTTCAGGTTTATTAGGACTGGCTGGATTAAGGCTGTTTTGAAGCTGGCGGTTTAGATTGATTACACCAGCAACACCATTTTTCATGGGTGCCAGCACCTGTATTCTTTGAGGCGAAAAGCCTGTAAAATTGGTAAGTCTTTGAGTTACCATTTCGACGGTTGCGCTCAAAATCCGTTCGGGTGAACTAGCGGATAAAAAGAAAAAATCCTTTGAAGCTGAATTATCTATAACGGGCATTTTGCCATTATTAATAAGATGCGCGTTTGTAACGATATTGGAAGTGTCGCTTTGGCGATAAATATGCGTCAAATATGTGATAGGCAGTTTGCCGCTAAGAAGCAAATCAGCCAAAACATTTCCCGCGCCCACACTGGGCAGCTGGTCTTTGTCCCCTAATAATATAAGATGAGTGCCTGATCTTATGGCTTTTAGCAAACCGTTCATAAGGAATGCATCAATCATAGAGATTTCATCTACAATTATGTAGTCATATTCAAGCGGATTGTTTTCGTTATACATAAAGCCATGTCCCTTAAAATCCGGCTGAAGGGCTCTATGAATAGTCATTGCTTCTTCACCTGTCGCTTCCTGCATACGCTTGGCCGCTCTGCCGGTAGGCGCAAGCAATAAAAATTTTCCGCCTCTTATTCGCAATATATCAAGCACGCACGAAATAATTGTAGTTTTCCCTGTCCCGGGACCGCCTGTGATTATAAGTACTCCGTCATTTAGACATGACGAAATAGCCTTTTTTTGCACAGAGTCAAATTTATAACCCTTTTTTTGCTCGTATCTTTCTATGTCTTCAGAATAATCGTTTTTTAAATCATCTGCACTTTGGATAAGAGTTAGCAGTCTTTGCGCAATATTTTTTTCTACATGATAAAGATAAGATAATGCGATGCATCTATGTTCGGGTTTGGTATAAAACTTGAGCTTGCCGTCTATGACCATTTTTTCATAAAAATCATATAGCTCTTCAGCAGTTTTATTGACACTAAGCACTTCTAGCACGTTTTGGTTGAGTTCTTCAATTGGAAGATAGGTATGACCGTTTCGTTCTGCAGCTGTGTTGAGTATATAAATAATGCCTGCTCTTAGCCTAAACTCGCTGTCTTTTTTAATTCCGATCTTTTGGGCTATTTTATCAGCGGTTACAAAACCTATTCCTTCTATGTCTTCAACCAGCTTATATGGATTATGTAAAACAATTTCTTTAACCTGATTCCCGTATTCGCGGTAAATCTTTAAGGACAAAGACGGAGAAATGCCGTAACTTTGCAAAAACATCACCGCTTCGCGCATAGACTGAACGGATTTATATGATTCAGAAATGCTGTTGGCTTTTTCCAAAGAAATGCCTTTTATCTCCGCCAGCCTTTCGGGCGATTTTTCTATTATTTCAAAGGTCTTTAAACCGAATTTGTCTACTATTCTGGTGGCGGTAACTTCACCTACGCCATGAATAAGTCCACTTGCCAAAAAACTAACTATACCTGTCGTGGTTTGAGGCGATACAGATGCAATATTTTTGACCGCAAACTGCATGCCATACTTAGAGTTGTATCGGTTTTCTCCTTCAAGACATAAATATTCGCCTTCGGAAAGCATAGGAAAATAGCCGACACAAGTTACAGGTTCGCCGCCGTTATCAATTATCATTACCGTATAACCATTTTCTTCATTTCGGTAAATGATATCTTCTACTGTGCCTTCTATTTTCAAACCGTTACTCCAAAAAATAAATTACTTAAAAATTTAGTCTTTTTTACTTAATCCCTCAGCTGCCTGCAATATTGCATCAACCTTGTTAGTTTGTTCCCAAGGGAATTCAGGTTTTCCAAAATGTCCGTTGCGCGCAGTAGCGCTATAGATAGGACGTCTTAAATCAAGAGTTTTTATAATGTCATAGGGGCGCAAATCAAACACATCATTGATTATTTCTTGAATCTGAAAATCTGAATATTGCGATGTACCAAATGTATCCACGCAAAGTGAAATAGGACGAGGCTTGCCGATTGCGTATGAAATCTCGATCTGGCATTTGTCAGCAATACCTGATGCTACAATGTTTTTGCAAACATATCTTGCCATGTATGCTGCGCTGCGGTCAACCTTGGTAGGGTCTTTGCCGCTGAATGCTCCGCCGCCATGAGGACAATAGCCGCCGTATGTATCAGTAATAATTTTTCTGCCTGTCAATCCGCTGTCACCCTGAGGTCCGCCTATTACAAACCTGCCGGTAGGGTTCATATAAAACTTGGTGTCTTTTGTTATATATTTTGCAGGAATAACTTCATTTACCAATGCCCAAATATCTTTTTCCATAGTCTTTCTGTCTACGTCTTCGGCATGCTGTGCGCTAACGACTACGGCATCTACGCCTATGGGGATATCTCCATCATAGACTACGGTAACTTGCGCTTTTCCGTCAGGTCTAAGATAAGGCAATGTTCCATCAATTCTATATTTTGCTAGCTTGTCCGTCAGTCCGTGAGCCAGCATTATAGGCAAAGGCATTAGTTCGGGAGTTTCTTGACAAGCATATCCAAAAACCATGCCTTGATCTCCTGCACCCATCAGATCTGCCGGATCTTGAGAAACGGCATCTTTAGAATTAAGCACACCCATAGCAATGTCAGGTGATTGCTCGTCAATAGAAGTCAATACCGCGCAAGAATTATAATCAAAGCCGTATCTTGCATCAGTATAGCCGATGTTTTTTATGGTTTCGCGTGCTATCTTGGGTATATCCACATAGCAATCTGTAGTGATCTCGCCCATAACAAGCACAAGCCCTGTATTAACTGCGACATCACAAGCTACCCGCGCATCAGGATCTTTTTCAATAATATAATCTAATACAGCATCTGAAATCTGATCGCAGATTTTGTCGGGATGCCCAATTGTTACACTTTCGGAAGTAAATAATTTATATTTCATAGCAATTAGTCCTTAGTTGATTTTTTTGCGACAATATGCAATGCGAATTAAAACGCATTTATTTTAGTTTTTATATTTTTATATAGTTATATTAATATGCTCTGCCCCAGAAAATCTTATGTTTAGCTTTTTTGCCGCATACAGCACAAGTGTCGCCGCAAGGTGTTTGGTCAAAAGGCATATTACGTGAAGTTGCTTGGAGCTTTTGCTTTACAAAATCTTCGCATGCTTGATCTCCGCACCACATTGACAAAGCAAAATGCTTATTATTAATAACCTGCTCCATTTCATCCATATTGTGGACAACAGTAATATGCGAATCCAAAAAGGCTTTTGCCTTATTATACATATCTACTTGAATAGTTCTCAAGAGCTCTTCAATTTCTTGCGCGATATTGTCAAGTTTAATTGTAGATTTTTCTAAGGTGTCGCGGCGGCTAACAACAGCCACACCGTTTTCTATGTCGCGCGGACCTATTTCGATTCTTACGGGTACGCCTTTCATTTCATACTCATTAAATTTCCATCCAGGCGAAGCGTCAGAATTATCGACCTTGGCACGTATTCCCAAAGATTTTAAAGAGTTCAATATTTCATCAGCCTTTTCTTCAACACCAGGTTTGTGTGCTGCTATCGGAATAATTATAGTTTGAACGGGCGCAACTTTAGGCGGCAAAACAAGACCGCGTTTGTCTCCGTGCACCATAATAAGAGCTCCGATAAGACGAGTAGTAACACCCCAAGAAGTCTGGTAAACATATTTGTGAGTTCCGTCACGATCAAGAAATCTTATATTAAAAGCCTTGGCGAAATTTTGTCCTAAGTAATGCGATGTTCCTGCCTGCAGGCTTTTGCCGTCTAGCATCATAGCTTCTATGCTGTAAGTATCTTCTGCTCCCGCAAATTTTTCTTTTATAGATTTTTGTCCGGGCAAAACAGGTATAGCAAGCTCGTCTTTCAAAAACTCAACATAAACATTGAGCATTTTCAAGGTTTCTTCACGCGCCTCTTGTTCGGTGGCATGTACTGTATGTCCTTCTTGCCACAAAAATTCAGATGTGCGCAAAAACGGTCTTGTTGTCTTTTCCATTCTTACGACGTTTGCCCACTGATTGATAAGCAAAGGCAAATCACGATATGATTGTACCCAGCGTGAATACATATCGCAAATAATCGTTTCTGATGTGGGACGTACTACAAGCGCTTCTGCCAAAGGCTCATTTCCCACATGAGTAACGCGCGCAACTTCAGGTGCAAAGCCCTCTACATGTTCAGCCTCTTTTTTCAAAAAGCTTTCGGGAATGAACATAGGAAAATACGCGTTTTGATGCCCTGTTTCCTTTATGCGCTTATCAAGTCCGCTTTGGATAAATTCCCATATTGCATAACCGTAAGGGCGTATTACCATGGTACCTTTTACGGGACCATAATCTACAAGACCAGTTTTCAATATAACATCAGTATACCACTGCGTAAAATCTGTTTCTATATCTGCAATGTTTTTCACAAATTCGTTTTGAGCCATAAAAAAATTTTTTACTCCTATATCTAAAAAATTAAATTTCTTTTCTGTTTTCCAGCGCCTGTGTAAGCGTTATTTCATCGGCATATTCTATATCGCTGCCTGCCGAAATGCCTTGGGCAAGCCTTGTAGTCTTAACTCCCAGAGTTTTTAAAAGTTTAGCTATATAAACCGCGGTTGCCTCGCCTTCTACCGTGGGATTGGTAGCTAAGATTACTTCTTTTACTCCGCCTTCCGAAACCCTTTTTATGAGTGACTTTATATTGATATCGTCAGGACCTTTAGATTGCAAAGGACTAATATTGCCGTGCAATATGTGATAAACGCCTTTGTATCCTCTTACCTTTTCCATGGCAAGCACATCTTTTGGCTCACTCACTACACATATAACATCACTTTTTCGTTCGGCGCATATAGGACAAATTTCATCAGTAGAAAAATTTCCGCATATTTTGCAATATTTTATCATACTCTTCGTGTCTATTATCGCTTGCGAAAACTCGTTTGCCTGCTCTGATGACATATCGATAACAGCATAAGCATATCTTTGCGCCGTCTTATATCCAACTCCGGGCAATTTGGTAAATTGATTAATAAGCCGTTCAATAGGCTCCAAAGATGTTTTTTTCATTTTTGCTTATAGAAGTCCCGAAAACATTCCCATCTTTTGGGCATATAATTCTTCTGCTTTTTCAAAAGCTTCGTTAAATGCGGCCGTTATCATATCTTCCAACATTTCAACATCGTCAGGATCTACCGCCTCAGGCTTAATGGTAATTGAAATAAGCTTTTTCATTCCGCTTAGTTTTACAGTAACCATGCCGCCGCCAGAGGTTGCTTCAACTTCTGAATTTTCCAATTCTTCCTGGGCTTTTTTCATGCTTTCCTGTATTTGCTTTGCCTGCTTCATCATTTGCTGCATATTGCCCATGCCGCCAAATCTTCCGAAATTTCCCATATACTATACTCCTAAATATTTTACCACTAAGTGTTATATAGCGGTGGTTTGATTTTTTACTTAATTTCAAGTTTGCTGCCTGCCAGTTCTTTAAGACGACTTATTGATTTTTCTTGATATTTTACATCTACCGGCTCGGACAAAATAACCGAAAACTTGAGCCCATTCAGCAGTTTTTCTATTTTTTGTTTTGATTTTTCTTCTGATAACAGTTTATATGAATTATTATCATAAACTGTGGCTGTAAGTACTCCGTTTTCTAGCTTAATTCTTTCCACATTATTGGTCAATTGAAAATGCAGTAAAACTTCTCCACTTTCTCTTAACTTATATGCAAGTTCGCCTAATTTTTTTTCTGCTATATTTTGAACAGATACGCCGTCTGAAAATATATCATCAGTATCTGCTATAAAATGTCCTTCTCTTTGAGGTGGTATGTATGCCTCGCTGATTTCAATCGGCTCTGATGTTTCTTTTTGTTCGTGTGTTTCTTGTTTGAGTTCTGGCTTTTGTTGTATCTCTAATTTTATTTCAGTTTGTTCGTTGTTTTCTTTTGTTTGGTTGTTTTGCTTATTTTTTTCATCTTGATGTACAGACTTAGTAAATTCTTTGGGCGTTTCAACTGCAACAATATTTTGTGTCTTTAAATCAGAAATTTTTTTTTCTAGTTCGTTAAGTCTAGCCAATATTGCATTAGGTGTATTAATTATTAATCTTGAAGCCTTAAAGACCGCATTTTCCAAAGTGATTCTAGGGTTAAGTCCGTATCTTAAGTCTTGGTCAAGTGAACCAAATATATCAATGCATACTGTTATTTTGTCCATATCCGCTTGAGCACTTATTTCAAGCAGACTATCCAATACTTCTTTGGGCAAGCCCAAAATTTCATTTGGCTCTTTGCAGGTCTTGGCAATGCCCAGGTTTCTAAAATATGTTGTAAGGTCGCGCGCAATAACATTCATGCTCTTGCCGGATTCCGCCATTTGATTGATTATTTCAAGCGAGTTGTTGAGATCGCCTGACAAAATGCTTTTGGCAAGATTGCCTATAACCATATTATCGCTGGCACCCAAAAGTTCCAGCACATCGTCATAAGTTACGCCTTCACGAGAAAATCCTGCGCACATATCGGCTATTGACAAGGCGTCTCTTACGCTTCCCATTCCGCTTCTTGCGATAAGTTCTATTGCTTCTTTAGATGCTTTTATGTTTGAACTAGCAAAAACATTTGAAATAATCTCTGCAATTTCTTTTGTTGAAACAAGTTTAAAGTCAAACCTCATGCATCTTGACATTATAGTCGGAGGAATTTTTTGAGGTTCGGTAGTTGCCAAAATAAATATGACATATTCGGGCGGTTCTTCCAGGGTCTTTAAGAGCGCGTTATATGAACTGTCCGTCAGCATATGCACTTCGTCCACGATATATACTTTGTACTTGCTGTTGACGGGCGGATACTTGACCTGTTCTTTAAGATCTCTTATCGCTTCTACTCTGTTTGAACTAGCACCGTCTATTTCTATAATGTCAATATTGTCTTGAATTTTGCATATATCGCAAACACCACAAGGCGAACCGTCTTGCGGATTGAGGCAATTGACTGCTCTTGAAAAAATACGAGCAACTGTGGTTTTGCCTGTTCCGCGCGTTCCAGTAAAAAGGTAAGCGTGACCTATGCGGTCATTCTTAATTTGATTGACCAGTGTGCGCTTAACAGCGTCTTGTCCCGCTACTTCTTTAAAAGTCTTGGGACGGTATTTTCGATATAATGCCGTATAGCTCATAGATTTTGCCTTATAAATGATATAAAGGTATAAGTTTTTTCTTTATTCTCTGCAATGTGTTATCCACAGCTTTTGTGCCTTTGTTTAACTTAGCAGCAATCTCGCTATAAGAATGTCCTTCAAGATATTCCATTAAAACCTTTTTTTCTAGCTTGCTCAAATCGTTTTGGATAAATGTTCTAAAGTCTCTTAACTGCTCATCTTTTAACAAGACATCAAGCGGATTGTCTGCGTGCTCATCTATTATGTAATTTATAAATTCTTCTTCGCCGTCCGTTTCTTTGTTTAAGCTCAAGGATTCATTTAGGGCTCTGTGTTTGTTTCTCAAAGCTGTTTTTACCGCCGTCTGCATATTGCGATTAATACACATATCCGCAAATGCGGTAAAATTGCCTTTGCCTTTTTGGCTGTCATAATCCCTTATGGCCTTATAAAGTCCAATCATTCCTTCTTGAATAAGGTCGTCGGTATCCCCACCTACCAAAAAATACGCTCTGGCAAGTTTTTTTACTCGGTCTTTGTATTGCGTCAAAAGGCGTTCTATTGCTTCAGTATCGCCGTTATGTGCCTTTTCAATCAAAATTTCTTTGTCTAATGGCTTCATATACTACTGCTCCGCAGGCAACGGATGCATTGAGAGAATTGACCTCTCCGTACATAGGAAGCGAGATTACTCCATCACAAAGTTGCTTGGTCAATCTCTTGACTCCGCTGTCTTCTCCGCCGATAACAAGAGCAAGCGCCCCCTTTAGATTGGTTTTATAAAGGTTATCCCCGCCTGTTTCGGCAGCCAAAACTATAATATTTTTTTCTTTTAGTTCTCTTATAGTATCATTAATATTGGTTACTCTTGCAACCTTGACATGAGTTGCGGCTCCTGCCGAAACTCTTATTACGGTTTCGTTTACGCTTACCGCACGGTGTCTTCCTATAATTACACCATGAACGCCGCCGCATTCGGCTACTCTTAATACGCTTCCTAAATTATGCGGATCTTCCACACCGTCTAAGATTATTATAAAAGGATCTTGTCCTTTTTGTTCTGCGTCTTGCAAAATATCTTCTACCGTACTGTAAATAAAATCGGTTACTTCGGCTATAAAGCCTTGATGTTTTGCGCCCTTGCTTTCCTTATCCAAAATCTCTTTTTCAAGAAATGTTATCTTGATTCCTTTGCTCCTCGCAAGATTAATGAGATTGTTGGCTTGAGAATCCCTTAGCCCTTTGGCTACTACAAGTCTATCAATGGTTACATTAGAATTAAGTGCTTCGCTTACTGCGTTTCTGCCTGTTATTTTCAAATTCGTCTACCTTATCTATCAAAAATTTAATACTGATTATTATTTCCCTTATCAGTCTTTATCAAACAATGACTGCTGATATGCTCTTACTTCGGCTGCCTTGTTGCATGTCATCTTGCCTTCGCTGCAAGCACCAGAAACACAAGAAGGTCCGCTGTTTTTAAACAAATTGGGGGCTACCTTAATAACTTCTTTGAACATAAGCCATGCCACTTCTCGTATTTCCCATTGTGCACGGTTACAACATCTTAGCTCAAAAAAGTGCATAAGTTCACGCGCATTCATAGTCATTATCATTTTGGTTTCTGCCGCATTAGGAAGCAAAAATCTTGCGTCCTCATTGCTCTGTTCGCCTACTCCCAATTTTGACTGCCAACCAACATACCATTGATGAATCTGATTCATCTGGTTTTGATATTCTTTTACCGCTTCTTCACCCAAAGCTTCTATCTTAGGTGGAATTATGTAATTAAATGTTTTGTCAGCTCCTACATATCTTTGGGACTTGACAGAAAAACTTGCAATGCGGTGTCTTGTTATCTGCGCTAAAAATGACCTTGATACGCCTTCTATTGAAAAAGTAAAGCTTGCGTGTTCAATAGGCGACAGATGTCCCATTTTGATAAGCATGTTAATAAATTTAGCGGTGTCGCTGGCATCTACTTTTTCTTTTAATTGATCTATATCAAAATCCGAATAACAAAGTTTTGCTGCCAAAGCGATAGTTTGTTCGGGTTCGGGTGTATATTTTAGCAGTGTAACTTTGGGTTTTACTTGATTTATGCTCATGTTATATCCTTTTGTTTTATTATTGCTTCAAAAATTTCGTCCAGTCTGTCTTGATTTTTGGATAAATACAGATAGCCTATTACGGCTTCTAGTGCCGTTGCTTTTTTGTAATCTGCTGGGGACGAATTTTTGGCTGTACTTATGGTATGACGATTGCGCGCTCTTCTTCCTATATCCTTTTCTTCTTCTGTAAGCATATCAAATATGTTTTCCCACTCACGGGCTTGCGCAGAAGCGCTTACAAATTTTTTCATCCTTGTGTGCAAAACTCCGGCGCCCGCTTTGCTGTTGTCAACAAGCCATTTTCTTATAGCTAATGTAAGGTAAGCATCGCCTATCCAAGCAAGCACTTGAGGGTCCATATAAAGCACGCTTTTTTGGTCGTCAATCATATTTGACATTATACCACATCATAGATAAAAGATAAAATTATTATAATCAAAAGTTTATGACAAAAAAGACAACAAAAAATGCCGCAAAACGCGGCATTTTAAATCATACTATGTATCTATTTCATATGGCGCAATATCTAAAAACTTCATACACCCTAGCATTATATGATAAGCCAGCTTTTCTTGATATTCGTCTGTAATCAAAAGAGCTTCATCATCAGCATTGGACAAAAAGCCGCATTCTACAATAACAGACGGATAATCCGTACAGTTTACAATGTAATAATCGCCCGAAAGATATAATCTGTTGCAATATTCTATATTAAGCGCCAGCGTTTCTTGAATGTTGCGGGCTAGCTCTTTTCCTGCTTCGTTGCCTTTTTTATAAAACACTTGAGCTCCACGCTGTTTGCTTTGAGAAAAGAAATTCATGTGAATGCTTATAACAGCATCTGGTTTTGCCTTTCTGATAATTTCAGCACGCGCTTTCATATCCTTTTGTTTGAAATTTTTTACGCTTCCGCCATAAAGCCCGTCGCTATTAGTGCGCGTCATCACCACATCAAAACCGTAACTCTTAAAATACTTTTCAAGTTTTTTTGCAACCTTTAGATTAAGCTCGCTTTCTTTTACTTTGGTATTAACGCCAGTTACACCTCCGTCAATTCCGCCGTGTCCGGCATCTATAACTATAGTGGTCTTGAGTCTTGGTATATAGCGGTTAGCCTGAACAGTCGAAGTCAAAATAACCGCCGCTATTACTAAACATATAAAAATGCAAGATATTATAATTATTTTCTTTTTGTGAATAACTGCTATCATTTATCCCCAAAGTTATCTACTTACCCACAGTTAATTATCCCATTTCTATGGAGCTTTTTGTCGCATAATGATGAAAAGTGTAAAAAGGGCATAAATGTATGCCTTTTTATCCACTTATCCACAAAGTTATACACATTTTAACTGACAAGCGGTGAGTATGTAGAATTTTATTAACATTACAAAATAGATATTCTACAAAATAATCAAATATGCTTGAAAATTGAATTATACTAAGAATAAAAGAATAAAAAAATTAAGTAAAACACACTTATTTTGTCGTTTGGATGTTTTCTGGCATTACTTTTCCGGAGTTTACTTTATAAAACTGCGCTTGAGCTTTTTGATCAAAATGAGTGCATGTGATAAGCGTCTGAATATCTTGAATTTTTTGAATAAGTCTTTCTTGGCGGACTTTGTCTAATTCGCTAAAAACATCGTCTAGTATCAAAATTGGCATTTCGCCGACTTCATGCGCAAAAATCTCTAACTCAGCTAACTTTAGCGCCAATGCCGCTGTACGCTGCTGACCTTGTGAGCCGAAGGAGCGGATATCCACACCGCCAACTGATAACGCGATATCGTCTTTGTGAATTCCGGTATGTGTATAGCCGCGTTCTATATCATATTGAGTTTGGGATTTTAACTTTTTTAGAAAATTGTGTTTTATCTCGTCAACGCTGTCGCCCTCTAGCCCTTCGTAGCTAACTTTGAGTATCTCTTTGCCGTCTGTAAGATAGCTCTGAGCTTGGGATGCAAAATCGCCCAGCATAAGCACAAACTCTTTTCGGGCGAACGCCACTTTTGCACCGCATTCAACAAGCTGTTCATCCCAGATATCCACAGTTTCTTTTAGACCCTTTTGGGACTTTAACAGCCTGTTACGTTGAGCCAAAATTTTGTTATATCTTGACAGATTATAAAAATAACTTCTAGACAGTTGGCTCAAGTCAATATCAATAAAGCGGCGGCGGTTGTCTGGTGAATCTTTAACTATCTTTAGTTCATCGGGAGAAAAAAATACCGCATTGACTGTACCCATAAGTTCGCCTATTCTTTTTATGGGTATTCCGTTAATGCTTATGCGCTTGTTTTCTGTTCTGGTCAAATACGCTTCTATTTTTACTTTGCCTGTTTTTTTGACCGCATCAATTTTTATATATGCTTTGTCCTGATCGGATTTTATAAGCTCTTTTTCTCTAGGAGTTCTTGGAGATTTTCCGACGCAAAGATAATAGACGGCTTCGACAAGATTGGTCTTGCCTTGAGCATTGGAACCGTATATAATGTTGGTTGTATTGCCCAACCTTATATCAGCATCTGTATAATTTCTAAAATTTTTTAACAAAATCCGCTCTATATACATTGCCTTTTTATTTTAGCATATCTAAATACAAAAGTCTTATTTTGTGTTAAATGTGTGTTTATTCAACTGGTTTTTGGATTTTGCATTTAATTGTATAGAGATAATTATTGTGATATAATAATATGGAAAAATTCAACGGAGATATTTATGAAAGTATTGTGCAACGGGCTAGATTTGGCTCAGGCAGTTTTAAAAGTTTCAAAGGCGTTGAGCCAGCGCACTCCTAACCCTATTTTGGAAAACATCAAGCTGACTGCTCAAAAAGACAGTCTAAAACTTACCGCAACTGATCTTGATCTTACCATAGAAGACACTATTGTAGCTGAAGTGGAAATGGAAGGAGAAACTCTTGTTAACGGAAGATTTTTCTCCGAATATACAAGAAAGATGACAGACGGTCAAATAGAACTCAATGTTACAGACGGCAATCTGTTGAAAATAAGATATCAGGATTCTGCAAGCGATATACGCACTCAAAATGTGGATGAATATCCGCCTGTAAATGAAATAGACGATTCAATTAATTTCAGCATCCCTCAAAAAGAATTTAAAGACCTTATTAATAAGGTTGTCTTTAGCGTAGCCGCCGATGATGCGCGTCCTATATTGCAAGGTGTGCTGCTTGAAATTGAAGATAGAACTATAACTGCCGTAGCTTTGGATGGTTACAGACTTGCTAAATGTACTAAGCCGCTAAAAAGCGCGAGCGCATCAATGTCAATGATTGTGCCTGCTCACAGTTTAGAAGAAGTTTGTAAGTTGCTTAACGACAGCGACGAATCTGTGACTGTTTACCGTCAACGCAATCTTTTAAAGGCTGATATCGGAAGCACTAAGGTTTTGACAAGACTATTAGAAGGCGATTTTATCAATTACAAACAAATCATACCTTCGGACTTTTTGTCAGAAGCTTCTGTTAACAAAAAGCAATTTGAAGACAGCCTAGAAAGAGCTTCTTTGCTTACAAGACATACCAAAACCAATCAAGTTAGACTTGATCTAAAAGGCACTCTTATGCAGATAAGTTCGGATGCGGACTTTGCTTCAATTAACGAAAAAGTTGCTATCAAGCTAACAGGAAGAGATATCTATATAGCTTTTAATGTAAGATTTTTGAGCGAGGCTTTAAAAGCTATAAGCGATGATTTTATAAAATTAAAGTTCAACAAACCCGAAAGCCCGTGCATTATTACTTCAGTAGGCGACGGCGATTATTTGTATCTTATTTTACCTATACGTGTTAAGGGCTAAAAATTAATAAAATGCACATTATACAATAATAAGCAAGGTGTACTATGCCCAATCCAGAAAAAAAGGCTGAACGGCAGCATCGCAAAATTGCACGTAAAAGATTAAGAAAAATCAAACGCGAGCTTTCCAAAACCGCATTAATTACCAAGCTGGTTTATTGGCTGTTGCAAGCGTCTATTATTCTTATCTTGATCGCTTCTGTAATCAATGTCTTTTTGCGCATGTATGCTGATGTAGAAAGCAGCATTATGCATATAGGTCTGTGTCTGGCAGGACTTATCACAATAAATATACCCGCTTTTATTCAGCATAAGTTCAAAATATATATTCCGTCTTTTTTACAGCTTATAGCTGTATTGCTTATTTATGCACATTTTATTTTAGGCGAAATCTTTAGAGCTTATGACCACGTCCCCTTATTTGACAAAACCTTGCATACTCTAAACGGTCTAATATTTGCTTTGCTTGGTTTTTCTATGGTCAATATGCTTAACAATAACAGCGAAGCTCACAAAAAATTGTCTCCATTCTTTGTATCGTTGTTTTCTTTTTGCTTTTCGCTGGCGGTAAGCTATATTTGGGAAATCTTCGAGTTCTCTATGGATTCCATTTTTAAAATAAATATGCAAAGATGGAAAGATGGTTTGGTGGGAACTGGAAACGGAAGCAATGCTTATACACAAGGTACAGGACTAATAGACACAATGATAGATATGATTGTTATGATGATAGGTGGCGCCTTGGTAAGCATAGCAGGATACATATCATTAAAAACTAAAAAAAATTTGTTTGGCAAGTTGTTGCTTCAGCCTATGTCTGATTATGAATTAGCAAGAAAAAAAGCTATCGAAGAAAACAACAGCGAATTTTTATCTGTGGTTGAAGATTTGCATAATAATAATAATGAAATAGATGATTTAGACTTATTTATTGATGAAGAAGATAATTTGAAATACGAACATATAAATCCAAATACACAATAAAAACTCTTTTAGCAAAAATACTTCTTTTAACAAAAGTGTTACAAAAATATACCAATATTTGGAATAATAATAAAAACAGCATTTTTCATCAAACGACTTAGTTTTGCTTACTTGACTAGTATAATGTTTACGGATATAATAACCCTTGTGATTTTAAAAATGAACATTTAAAGAGAGGATTTTATATATGAAAAGGACTTATCAACCCAAAAAACGCACCCGTTCTAAAGTCCATGGTTTTAGACAAAGAATGAAAAGCGCAGCAGGCAGAAGAGTTTTAAAGAGAAGACGCGCTAAGGGCAGAAAATTTATAGCAGTGGCACCTCTCGGTGAAAAATAATCCTTTCGATGCTAAATAAAAGGTATCGTTTAAAAAAGGATTTTCAATTCCGCTATATATATCGTAACGGTCAAAGTGTCAAAACAAGTGCTGTTTCTTTGATTTTTGTAAAATCAAAACATCCTGGCATTAAGATCGGAATTTCTGTCAGCAACAAAATCGGTAAGGCGTTTTTTAGAAACCGTATTAAACGCCTTATCAGAGAATGTGTCAGGGCAAATCTTGACAATATGATAAAGGGTTATAATTATATCTTTGTGGCCAATAATAATTTTGATTTCTCTCATTCGGATTATTCTATGATATCAAATTATATTACCGAAGCAATAAAGAAGGCCAATTCTAGCATAACCTCAGTCAAAGCTTAAGGCGTATGAAATGGATTTTAATTAGTTTGGTCAGGTTTTACAAAATGGCGATATCGCCGCTTTTACCAGACAGCTGTATCTATACGCCGTCTTGTTCGTCTTATATGGTAGAAGCCATACAAAAGTTTGGTTTATACGGCGTAGTTTTGGGTATAAAAAGATTGTTGCGGTGCGTGCCATGGAAAAAAGGCGGATTTGACCCTGTTCCTGATAATCCCAAAGGAGATATGAAATGGTTAATGTAATAGCCGAGGCTTTTACCACTACATTTTGGAAATGGCTGATTATTGATGTTTTGGGCTTCATCCAAAACTATGGTTGGCGTGTTATATTTTTGACTATGGCGATAAAATTGATTTTAGCGCCCCTTGATTTTTTCAACAGAAAAAAATCCATAGACAACGCCAGAAAAATGGAAAAAATGAAGCCTGAGCTGGATAAAATATCCAAGCAATATGCTAACAATCCTGCCGAACTTCAAAAAAAGCGCAGTGCTTTGTATAAAAAATACGGATACGGTGTTTTTTCGTCATGTATCGCCATGCTTATACCGTTGATTATTTTTATCACCTTGATTTCTGGTTATACTGGCACATCTAAAGTACTAAACACCAATCGCTATAATCATCTGAAAGAAATCTATACTCAAAATGTAGCGCAATATAAACAAGATGTAACCGAAGCAAAAGTTGCTGAAGTCAATGCTATTAATCAAGAATGGTATGATTATCAGGTTTCGCTTTTAAGTGGTACCAAAGACAAAACCGAAGAAGAAATAGTTAAAATGTTAGAAGAAAAGCTTGGTTTTGTTGGAATTAAAAAAGGAAATAATGTCTTTACAATAGATAATATTAAAAGTCAGCCTCAACAAAGACAGTATGATGAAGTTGTAAAATATATCGCTCAATTAAGAGTTTATGACGAATATGAAGCTCATGGCAAAGATTCGTTTTTATGGATAAAAAATATTTGGCGTGCTGATACTTGGGCTAACCCCATTCCTACTCAGTCTGAATTTTATTCATTAACTGGTATTAAGGAAAACGCCGATGTAGATTATAATGACGTAATGGGTATAATACAATATAGATATAAAGGTCAATGGAACGGACTTCTTATTTTGGTTGTGTTGTCCGTCGGTCTAAATGTTCTAAATACCTGGATGAGTATGCGTCAGCAAAAGGCAAACGAAGATCCTACTAACGGCGCAATGGGTTCTATGAAGATTATGATGTTCATGATGCCTATTTTGATCGGATACTTCGCTTTGAGCCAAACATCGGCATTTACGTTATATATGGCTGTTAACTCATTCATGACACTTATTATCAATTTAATTTCAACGGGTATTTTAAAATTAATAGATAAAAATAATAAAGAAGAAGAATCCCCTTACGCCCGCAGGATAATAAGATAACGCCGAAACAAATCAATTAAAGATAGAGGTATTAAAATGAAAAGTGTAGAAGTGCAGGAAAAAACCGTAGAGCTAGCTATCGAAAAAGGACTGCAACAGTTAGGATGTACTTTAGATAAGGTGGAGACTGAGGTTCTTTCGGCTGGTGGACTATTTTCCAAAGCTAAAGTAAGACTAACAATGAAAGATACTGTAGGCGAAAAAGCCCAAAAATTTGTCGAAGGGCTTTTTAAAATTCTCAAACTTGGAGCATTGGTTGAAACAACAGAAAACGATGATGAAGCAACTTTAAATATAGTAGGCACAGATTTGTCGTTCTTGTATAACAACAGCGGAGAAGTTTTTGATTCATTGCAATATTTGACTGCTTTGGTTGCTAACAAAGGAAATGAAGAATATAAGCGTGTTGTTTTAGAAAGTGAAGATTTTAGAAGCGAACGCGAACAACAATTACAAGATCTTGCCGTTGAAATGGCAGAAAAAGCTGTAAAAACCAACAAAAAAGTTAAGCTTGAACCTATGAATCCTTACAAAAGACGTATAATTCATACCAAGCTTCAAGACGATCCCAATGTTACAACTCATAGTGAAGGCGTTGAACCTTATCGTTGCGTAGTTATAGTTCCTAAAAATCTAAAGCCGTCTTTTGAAAGAAAAGCTAGAAACAACTTTAACAACAAGAGAAGAAACGACAAAAACAGAAAAAGTTATGCCAACGGCAATAATAGAAACTCAAAAAATTATCAAAAACAAAATAACAACCGTTCAGGTTCAAACGGCTTTGCAAAATCTCAAAAGATGAGCGGTTTTTCTACAGGTACTCTTATTAAACGTAATTCTTTTGAAACAGAATAAAAAATATTAGATAAGTATTTAGGACTTCTATATTAGAAGTCCTTTTTTAATTCAATGATTAATATGTTGTTGTTTGGGCATTTTAAGGATATAATATTAAATTATGAAAACGATTTGTGCAATATCAACACCCATAGGAATAGGCGGAATTTCAATAATAAGAATGAGCGGTCCTGAGTCCTTGAACATAGCCAAAAAGATTTTTTCTCCCTATCATTCCAATTGGGACAATGTAGAGCCTAGAAAAATGTATTTGGGCAAAATTAAAACAGAACATTTTACGGACAAGGGATTGTGCGTTTATTTTCAAGCACCTAATTCTTACACTGGCGAAGACATCATAGAATTTCATTTGCATGGTGGAAACGCTTTAACCAACGGTGTTCTCAGACAATGTATAGACCTAGGCGCAAGTTTGGCAGAACCTGGAGAGTTCACAAAAAGAGGTTTTCTTAACGGAAAACTAAGTCTAAGTTCTGCAGAAGGCGTCATAGAAATGATTAATGCCCAAAGCGAAGCTGAAGTCAATGCTGGATATAATCTTTTGGAAGGTTCTTTAAACAAGCAATGTACTCAAATTCAGAATAAAATAACAGATATTTTGGCAGAACTGGAAGCGGCGCTTGATTATCCTGAAGAGGATCTTGAAATTTTGACTTTAAACGAAGCCAAAAAATCCATTGAAGAATTTATTAAGCCTTTACAAAAACTAAAAGAAACTCAAAATACCGCCAAATTCGTAAAAGACGGCATAAGAATTGCAATAGCCGGAAAGCCCAATGTGGGAAAATCCAGTTTGCTTAACGCTCTCATTCAATATGACCGCGCTATTGTTACCGATATTCCAGGCACAACAAGAGATACAATAGACGACAGCTTTTCTTACAAAGGTATTAACTTTATTATAACGGATACGGCAGGACTTAGAAATACTGATGACAATATAGAAAAGCTAGGCATTGAAAGGTCATATAAAAGCATAAAAAATTCTGATGTCGTGCTGTTTTTGATCGATGATACCTTTGGAAAAGAAGACAAAAAGCTGCTTGATGACATAAATAAAAAGAATATTTTGATTATTAAAAACAAGTCCGATATTTCTAGCGAACTTGGCAATGCAGATATGCTGATTAGTGCTAAAAACGGCGATGGAATAGCAGAACTAAAAGAATGCATTTATAATATGTTTATTGACAACAAAATTATAAGCGGCGGCCTTATGCTTACAAACGCTCGACATATAAGCGCAGTAAACCGTGCATTAAAAAGCTTGAATATTGCCTTGCAAGCCGATCAACCTGACTTAATGGCAATGGATTTAAAAGATGCCTGGGATGCTTTAGGCGAGATTACAGGTACAACTGTCAGTGAGACAATTATAGATAGAATATTTGAAAAGTTTTGTCTTGGAAAATAAATAAAAATTAATCTATTATATCTTTAATTAATCTCTGCATGCTTTTGGTATCTGCTTTGGTCTTTTTTATCAATTCATCCAGTCTGCTGGTTAATTTTTTAAGTCTTATTTTGATTTTTTTATACTGATTTCTGGTCATGATATCAGTTTATAACTGACTTTTTCATTCTTCAAGGTTTTTATGACAAAATAATATAAAAAACTGCCCTGAAGATTTTTTCAGGGCTTTTTAATTAATATCTTTTATCTTTGCTTGTAGGGTCTTCTATTAATGACGCTACTCTAAATTTATGGCAATGTCCATCATCAACTGTAGTTGCTGCCTTGACGAAATGAACATGTCTGTCTCCTACCTTTATAGCCCCAGATGATACGCCACAAATCTCATGATAATGATCGCCGTAAAAATCTGTTCTTATCTTTATTTTGTGAACATGATCTCC
>DATCJR010000143.1 GCA_036562685.1 Clostridia bacterium
TGGCGGAGAGAGAGGGATTTGAACCCTCGCGCCGATAAACTCGACCTACTCCCTTAGCAGGGGAGCCCCTTTGGCCTCTTGGGTATCTCTCCAAGTCGTTTAAAAATTATAACATAGCATTATATAATCTGTCAATCATAGAACATTTTTTATTTAAACTAATTTTACCAAAACTTAATTAAATATATATTTTGATTTTAATGCTGTGTGCAAAAACATATAATCAAAAAATCTTTATCTATAAATTATTATGCTTAATTATTTTATACTATCAACATCTTTATAACTATGTATAATTAATTTCCTGTTTATACATAAAAATTCCTAATATTGACAAATCATTTTTAAGTGTTATAATGGTTAAAGAATTTATTTAAAACCGGGTGAAAAAATGGAACTTTATAATACCAAAGGAACATGCGCAAGGCAAATTATTTTTGATGTTAAGGATAACAAATTAATTGACCTTAAGTTCGCAGGGGGATGTAGCGGCAACTTAAGAGGCATTACACAATTAGTTATCGGTCAGGATATCGATTATGTTATTGACAAACTTCAAGGGATAGTTTGTCGTAACGGAACATCTTGTCCTGATCAATTGAGCAAAGCGTTAATGGAATATAAACAAAAAAATGATTAATGATTGATTTTTTTAGCGGCGATTGCCGCTTTTTTTATTTATTAAATTTTCATAAGAAAAGTTAAATTTTAATTAAAAAAGTTTTTACTATACCCAATTGATAGGAGTATTTTAATTTTATTGTTATACTGTTCTTGTAACAATAACATTAATAGGAGATATCTATGGGTATACTTGAAGTGCATAATCTTAAGAAAATGTATGGCTCATATATGGGCATAGAAGATGTGTCGTTTTCTGTCCCCGAAGGACAAATTTACGGCTTCATTGGTCCTAACGGTTCGGGGAAATCTACTACAATTCGAATTCTTATGAATTTTATCTTTCCCACATCTGGCAATGCTTATATCTTTGGACAAGATGTGACTAAACTTGATGAAGAAATCAAAAAGAATGTTGGATATGTTCCTGCCGAATCGGTTTTTTATAAAGATTATAATCCGTTGGAAATTTTCAGATATTCAGCTCAACTTCGCGGATGTTCTATGCAAAGAGTTGGTGAGTTAATTGATTTGTTTGAGCTTGATACAAGAAAAAAAGGCAAGCAGTTGTCTTTTGGAAATGCAAAAAAAGTTAGCATAATATTGGCAGTAATGCATAGCCCTAAATTGCTTATTATGGATGAACCTACGAGCGGTCTTGATCCTGTGATGCAGCAAAGATTTTTTGACCTTTTGGAAAGAGAAAAAGCTCGTGGAGCAACAGTGCTTCTTTCTACTCATATTTTGAGCGATGTCCAAAAAGTTTGTGACAATGCTGCTATTATTAGAAAAGGTAAAATAGTAGATGTTATTGATGTAAAGCAGCTATCTAAAGAAAAAGGCGATTTGCAAGAAACCTTTATGCAATATTATATCTAAAGCGAGGATTCAATTTATGCAAAATACAAATCAAAATTATAATAAATATATTAATCCTGCCTTAATTAAGGGAACGATAAAACAAAGCAGAAAATTTTTGATTATATTCCTTTCTGTAATATTGGGATTTACTTTTCTTGCGCTTTTATTGTATATGGCAATTAGAAACATAAAAGATCCTGCTATAGGCGTAATTTCAAACATGGATATTTTGCAGTATTATATAAGTGACAGTCATTCGGATTCTCTGCTTATGGGATTGATATTTACAGGCATTGTAGCTATGGCTGCATTGTTAAAAGATGAGAGAAAAAATACTACTGAATTTTTGTTTGCTCATCCAATTTCCCGCAAAAAAATGTTTTTTACCCAAATGATATCCTTTGTGTCCATACTATTTATATTTAGCTTTATCATAATGGCAGGATCATTTTTATTCTTGATAATCTTTAACCGTTTCAAGATTGATTTTGATGTTGGACAATATTTTGTTTTCCATGCAGGATTGTTTTTAACTAACATTTTATATGGATTTTTCATGTACGGTCTAGCAAGCGTAATGAAGGGAAAAAACTACCTAGCGCCTGCAATTTGTATAGGTGTAGGAATGTATCTGTTATATTATCTATTTATTATTTTAGCTGCCGCTTTACAATCTATCGCACCTTGGGTTCAAAAGTTAGATTGCCTCTTTGTAATCAATATATTAAAAGTAGATACTTTTTCTGGCGTTACTAAAGGTTACATGACATTTAGATGGCAGCCTATTTTGGTGTGGAGCTTACTAGCTATAGCCCTTAATGTTTGGGGATACTTTAGATATCAGAAAAAAGATTTGAATTGTGCGTAAACCCTCCCTAAAACTTTTTTCAAAAAAGACCTTTAGACTGCTAAAGGTCTTTTTTAATTGATTGTAAGCTGTTAATTTTTGGCATAATTAAAGAGTTGATAATTTGATTGCCTATTTGATGAATTTTTGATATATTTGACAAGTTGCGCTGAATATGCTGATATTTTAGGGAAGTCAAAAAAATTAGATCAAGTTTTTTTCAAACATATGCTAAATTTGTTGACATAAAAAACCTGTTATATTAGAATATATAAGCGTGCCCTTTCAGGGTATTTTAAGAGATGAAACTGAAGGTTACCGTGTGAAAATTGCTAGCGCATCGGATAACTTCGGTGGATCAAGCCCCAATTTAATCAGGGGCGGCTTAAGGCGGAATATATTTTGAAAATTTTAAATGCGGCTTTAGTCTTGTAAGCCGCAAAAAAATGGGGAAATATGAAACACACGGCGTATTGTATAAGGGTGTTACCGCATTAAGTTAAGCAATCGGAGGTTTTTATAAAAAAGTATGGCAGGACAAAGAATCAGAATTAATCTCAAAGCTTATGAGCATGACTTAGTAGATCAGTCAGCTGCTAAGATTGTAGATACAGCCAAGAAGACAGGCGGCAAGGTAAGCGGACCTATCCCTCTTCCTACTGAGAAAGAAATTATTACAATTTTGCGTGCTCCTCACAAATATAAGGATTCGAGAGAGCAGTTTGAGATAAGAACACACAAGCGTTTGATAGATATTTACAGCCCGTCAGCCAAGACAGTGGACAGCCTTATGAAGCTGGACTTGCCTGCAGGTGTTGATATCAAGATCAAGCTGTAAGGCTTGCCGGAGGATATTTACGATGAACAAAGCTATATTAGGTAAAAAATTAGGAATGACACAAATATTTTCCGATGACGGCACGGTTATCCCTGTTACTGTTGTGGAAGCAGGTCCGTGTTATGTTTCGCAAGTAAAAACAGACGAAAAAGACGGTTATAACGCCGTTCAGTTTGCTTTTTATGATGCAAAGGAAAAAACTGTGACAAAACCCCTTATGGGACATTTGAAAAAAGCAGGACTAGGCGCAAAGAAATATTTGAAGGAATTCAGACTGTCTGATGTTTCTTCTTACACTTCTGGCAAAGAAGTTAAATGCGACATATTCAAGACTGGTGACATAGTTGACGTTAGCGGTGTTACAAGAGGTAGAGGTTTTACAGGCGTAATTCAACGCTGGAACAATCATCGTCTTAAGATGACACACGGTACTGGCCCTGTTCATAGAGAAGTCGGCTCAATGGGAGCTAACAGCACACCCAGCAGAGTTATGAAAAACAAAAAGATGCCCGGACATTATGGACATGAAAATGCAACCATCCAAAACTTAGAAGTTGTAAAAGTGGATGCTGAAAAAAATATAATGCTTATTAGAGGTTCGGTTCCCGGACCCAAAGGCGGATTAGTTGCTGTCCGTCAGGCTGTTAAGTCCGCGAAATAAGGAGAAGTAGAATGCCTAAAGTTAATGTATATAATCAGAGCGGAGAAATAGTCGGCGCTATGACCTTAAGTGATCAAGTGTTTGGCGCAGAATATAACAAACCTTTAATTCATCAAGTAATAGTTGCACAGCTTAATAATCGCAGACAAGGCACAAAGAGTGCTTTGACTCGCGCTGAAGTAAGAGGCGGTGGCAAGAAGCCTTGGAGACAAAAGAAGACAGGTAGAGCAAGACAAGGCTCTATTCGTGCGCCCCAATGGTATCATGGCGGTGTTGTATTTGCTCCTAAGCCCAGAGATTTCTCTCAAAAGGTTAACAAGCAATCTAAAGCTTTGGCTTTGGTTTCTGCACTTAGCGCTAAATTGAGAGATGACGAATTATTGGTTTTGGACGATCTCAAGCTTGTTTCCGCTAAGACCAAAGAAGTTGCTGATTGCTTGGCTAAGTTAAAGTTGGATAAGAGCGTTCTTTTGGTTTTGCCTGAGAGCAATGAGGAAATTTTAAGAGCTTCCAGAAACATTCCTCAAGTTACTACCATTGCTTCAGATCTTATCAATGTGTATGATGTAGTTCGTCATAATAAGCTCGTAGTTTTAAAGGAAGCAGTTAAGAAGATTGAGGAGGCTTACGGAAATGAGTAAGGCTTATGATATTATCATAAAACCCGTTATGTCCGAAAAGAGCTATGACGGTATTCATTCTAAGAAATACACATTCATTGTGGATAAAAGGGCGACAAAAACTGAAATAAAAAACGCCATTGAAGAGATTTTTAAGGTTGATGTAGAAAGCGTCAACACCATTAATGCCCGTGGCAAACTTAAAAGACAGGGCAGATATGAGGGTATGACTCCCTCTTATAAAAAGGCAATCATACAATTGAAAAAGGACTCTAAGTCCATAGAATTGTTTGACAGTCTGGCATAAGGAGAAAACCATGGCAATTAAGAGATTAAGACCCATTACGCCGGGTACAAGATTTAAGACTGTTGCAGATTTTTCAGAAATAACCAAAAAGGCTCCTGAAAAGTCATTATTAGTAAGTCTTAACCATTCGGGCGGAAGAAACAATCAGGGTAAGATTACTGTAAGACATATTGGTGGCGGTAACAGACGCAAATATCGTGTAATAGATTTTAAGCGTAACAAAGACAATATTCCCGCAAAAGTTGCGGCTATTGAATATGATCCTAATCGTACAGCATATATCGCATTATTGCATTATGCTGATGGAGAAAAGAGATATATACTTGCTCCTTTAGGATTGCAAGTGGGAGACACTGTTATATCAGGTGCTCAAGTTGATATAAAAGTCGGCAATGCAATGCCTTTGGAATCAGTTCCTGTAGGTACTATGGTGCATAACATTGAGCTTCAACCTAATCGCGGCGGACAATTAGTTCGTTCAGCAGGAGATGCTGCTCAATTGATGGCAAAAGAAGGCAAGTATGCAACATTGAGATTGCCCAGTGGCGAAATGAGAATGGTTTCTATTGCTTGCAGAGCTACAATCGGTCAAGTAGGTAACCTTGATAACGAATTGGTTAGCTTAGGTAAAGCTGGTAGAACACGTCATTTGGGTGTAAGACCTACAGTACGCGGTGTTGTTATGAACCCTGTTGACCATCCTCACGGTGGTGGTGAAGGTAAGTCTCCCGTTGGTCATCCTAGTCCTATGACTCCTTGGGGTAAAAAGGCTAGAGGACTCAAAACTAGAAAGAAAAAGAATCGTTCTGACAGATTTATTGTCAAACGCATCAATTAAAGAGGTTAGCATATGAGCAGATCATTGAAAAAAGGACCTTATGTTGAAGCAAAACTTTTGAAGAGGATTCAAGAGCTTAATGCTAAAAACGAAAAGAAAGTTATAAAAACATGGTCAAGGGCATCAACAATTTATCCTGATTTTGTAGGGCACACTATAGCTGTGCATGATGGAAGAAAGCATGTTCCTGTTTATTGCACAGAAGATATGGTTGGATGCAAATTGGGTGAATTTGCGCCTACTAGAACCTTTAAGGGACATTCGGGCGATAAAAGCACGAATGCTCAATAGGAGAGAATATGGCTAAGAGAATAAGAACAAAAGCTGCCGAGAGGCAGAATAATAAAGATACTAGACCTAAAGCATTTGCACGTCATATAAGGATTTCTCCTTATAAAGTAAGACGAGTAATAGATTTGGTTCGCGGAAAGAGTTATACGGATGCTATTGCAATTTTGAAGAACACTCCTGCAAGTGCATCTGATCCTGTTATCAGAGCTATAAACAGTGCTGCTGCCAATGCAGAACACAACAACAACCTTGCTAAAAAGGATTTGTATGTTGCTGAAATCTTTGCAGACCAGGGACCTGTTTTAAAGCGTGTTCAACCTCGTGCTCGCGGAAGCGCAGATAGAATCTTGAAACGCACAAGCCATATAACAGTTATTTTAGACGTTAGGGAGGCTAAATAATGGGTCAAAAGGTTAATCCTCATGGTCTTAGAGTAGGCGTCATACATGGTTGGGAAACCCAATGGTATGCAGGAAAGAAAGATTTTAACAAATATTTGTTAGAAGACTATAAAATACGTACTCATATAAAGAATAAGTATTACGCAAACGCTATTTCACGTATTACGATTCAGAGATTGACAGGAAGCAAAATAGTTGTCAACATCTACACAGCTCGTCCCGGTATGCTTATCGGTAATAAGGGTTCTGGTGTAGAACAAATAAAGAAAGAAATTCAAGCTATAGCAGTAGGCAAAGCTATCAATATCAACATCTTGGAAGTTAAACGTCCTGATCTTGATGCTACTTTGGTAGCAGAGAACATTGCAGCTCAGCTTGAAAAGAGAGCATCTTTTAGAAGAACCATGAAACAAGCTTTGAGCCGTGCTATGAAAGCAGGTGCTAAGGGTGTTAAAGTAATGGTTGGCGGAAGATTGGATGGTGCAGAAATTGCACGAAGCGAACATTATAACGAGGGTTCTATACCTTTGCAAACTCTAAGAGCTAACATTGATTACGGTACTGCACAAGCTCATACTACATTCGGCGTAATCGGTGTTAAGGTATGGATTTATAAAGGTGAAGTTTTGTCACGTTCCCTCAAAGGAGAAGAGCAAAATGTTAATGCCTAAGAGAGTTAAGTGGAGAAGAGTTCATAGAGGACGCATGAAAGGCATCGCTACCAAGGGAAACCTTGTAACTTATGGTGATTATGGTTTGGTAGCTTGCGAGCCCGCATGGATTACTTCCAATCAAATAGAAGCTGCACGTATAGTGTTGTCTAAGAGGATTAAGAAAGGCGGACAGGTTTGGACAAAGATATTCCCTCATAAGCCTGTAACTAAGAAGCCTGCAGAAACTCGTATGGGTAGTGGTAAAGGTTCCCCTGAGTTCTGGGTAGCAGTAGTTAAGCCCGGCAGAGTCTTGTTTGAAATCGGTGGAATTCCCGATGAAATATCAAAAGAAGCGTTAACCCAAGCTGCTTACAAAATGCCCATAAAATGCAAAGTAGTTAAAAAAGGCGAAGTAGTCGATATGGATGTAGAAGAAAACAAGGAGGCTAAGAGTTTATGAAAGCAAAAGAAGTTCATGAAATGACCAATGACGAACTCACTGCCAAGTTGTCATCTTTGAAAAGCGAATTGTTTTATCTTCGATTTAATCATGCTGTAGGACAGTTAAGCAACACCAGTCAGCTTACTGCTGTTAAGCGTGATATAGCACGAGTTAAAACAGTGTTAAGAGAACGCGAATTGAAGGGTTTAAGCGGACCTGTTTCTGCGCCCGCTAAAAAGAAAGCGTAAGGAAAGGATGTAGATTATGGAAGATACAGCAATAAAAAGAAACAACCGCAAGACCAGAGAGGGCAAAGTTGTAAGCAACAAGATGGACAAAACAGCAGTAGTGGCTGTTGTAACAAAGTTCAAGCACCCTCTATACAAAAAGACAATAAGTAAGACCAAAAAATTTAAGATACACGATGAAAATAACCAATGCCAGGTAGGAGATTTTGTAGAAATCTGCGAAACTCGCCATCTCTCAAAAGATAAATGCTGGCGTCTTGTTAGAATCATTGAAAAGGCCAAGTAAGGAGACGCATTATGATACAACCTCAAACTTATCTAAAGGTAGCCGACAACACCGGCGCCAAAGAAATAATGTGTATTCGTGTGCTGGGTGGATCATTTCGCCGTACGGGAAATATAGGTGATGTTATTATCGCCTCTGTTAAGAGTGCGACCCCCGGCGGCATGGTTAAAAAAGGTGAAGTAGTACGGGCTGTTATTGTGCGTACTTGTAAGGGCGTAAGCCGTAAAGATGGTACGCATATCAAATTTGATGACAATGCTGCTGTAATTATTGATGTTCAGCGTCAGCCCAGAGGTACTCGTATCTTCGGACCCATTGCAAGGGAACTCAGAGAAAAGGACTATATGAAAATTATATCCTTAGCTCCCGAAGTGCTTTAAGGAGGATGAAACTGTGCTTCATATAAAAAAAGGCGATAAAGTAAAAATTTTATCAGGCGACGAAAAAGGCAAAACCGGTAAGGTTTTAGAAATAAGACCTAAAGACGGCAGTGCCATTGTCGAAGGAATTAATATTGTGTCCCGTCACAAGAAGCCCCGCAGTGCTCAAGAAGCTGGCGGAATTACTAAGAGCGAAGCTCCTATTAATCTGTCAAAATTACAGGTAATTTGTCCTGAATGCGGTGCTGCTGCAAGAGTTGGCTTTGTGATTAAAGACGACAAGAAGTCAAGAGTTTGCAAAAAATGCGGCAAAGCTATTGACAATAAAGAAGTAAAGAAAGAAAAAGAAAAGACTAAGAGCAAGGCTAAGAAAGAGCAAGATGTAGCAACCGAAGCATCAAAAACCACTGATGCTGTAGAAACTGTCAAAGAAAAACCTGCTGCAAAGAAGACTGCATCAGCTAAGAAGACTGCAGCAAAAACAACGGAAGCTGAACAAGCTCCTGCTAAGACAGCAAAAAAGGTTGCCCCTAAAAAAGAAAAGACGGAATCTGAAACCGAAAAAGCATAATTATAGAGGGGGATAGATAATGGCAAATACAGGGCGTATGACACATAAGTCAAAATCGCCTGTAGACGACCTTAAAAGCCCGAAGGCAGTTATGCTAAACGAAGCTGTTACAAAAGCTCTGGAGGAATTAAGTCAGATACGGGTGGAACAAAACAAACCGGAAGACGAAAAAGTTTTCCGTGAGCGTGAAGAGGCAGCGAAACAAGCATTAAAACAGGCACTAAGCGCAAAAAAGGAATTTTTGGCGACAGTGCAAAAGCAAGTAAACGAGTATTATCAAGAGGCTGCGTTACAAGAGTCGGCGCAAAAAAATGAGTTTACTAGCAAAGAACTCAAAAAGCGCAAAACCGATTTGGAGCTTGTGGAAGCGGCTGTAAGCGATCTAGATGCAAAACTTAGCGAGATTACGAGACTTATTAACAAATCGGGAAGCGGAACCAAGAAAAAGGCTACAATTCCCAAAAGTCAAATTGAAGAAAGTATAGCTGCTCTCCTTATGGAGGCGACTAAAACAAAATCGAGCAAAAGTGAAAAACAATATATAGAGCAAGAGGCTGAAAAAGTGGAAGATAAGAATAAAACAACGACAAAGACCGTTGAAGAAAAAAACACAAAAACTGCAACTAAGGTAAAAGAAGCAAAGGCTTCTGAAACCAAAGCAAAAGCCCCTAAAGCCGAATCTGTTAAGGCGGCTGCACCTTCTTCTGCTAAAAATGCAGAAAGCGATAACGGCAGATATCGTCTTAAAAAGTTATATAAGGATACCGTTGTTGGTATGCTTATAAAACAGTTTGGCTATAAGAACGTTAATCAAGTTCCCAAGTTGGAAAAGATTGTAGTCAACAGAGGCTTGGGTGATGCGAAGGATGACAGCAAGAAATTTAATGCCGCAGTTGAAGAATTGGCTTTGATTTGCGGACAAAAACCTGCAGTTACCAAGGCAAGAAAGTCAATAGCTAACTTTAAGGTAAGAACAGGCATGAATATCGGATGTATGGTTACACTTCGTGGTAACCGTATGTATGAGTTTTTGGATAAACTCATTTCTATGGCATTGCCTAGAGTAAGAGATTTTAAAGGGCTTAACGGCAATTCATTCGATGGACGCGGTAACTATACTTTTGGAATTAAGGAACAACTTATATTCCCTGAAGTCAAGTATGATACTGTCGAAAAGACAAGAGGATTTGATATTACAATAGTTACTACGGCAAAGACTGATGAGGAGGCTAAGGCGCTCCTAAAAGGCATGGGAATGCCGTTTAGCAATTAAGGAGTATAATAATGGCAAAAAAAGCATTGATAAACAAGCAAAAAAGGCCCGCAAAATTCTCTACACGCGCATATACACGTTGCAACATATGTGGCAGACCGCATGCGGTTTTGCGTAAGTATGGAATTTGCAGAATTTGCTTTCGCAATCTTGCGTATCGGGGCGAGATTCCCGGCGTAAGGAAATCAAGCTGGTAAGGAGGCGTTAAAGATGGTTACTGACCCTATTGCAGATTTGTTAACAAGGATAAGAAATGCCTTGACTGCCAAGCACACCACAGTAGAAGTACCTGCAAGCAAAATTAAAAAGCAGATTGCTGATATTTTGGTTGAAGAAGGCTATGTTAAGAGTGCAGTTCTAAAAGAAGACGGCGTTAACAGCAAAATAATAATAGAGCTAAAATACGGACCCAAATATGAAAAAGTTTTGACAAACCTTCAGAGAATTTCTAAACCCGGACTTAGAGTATATTGCGCAAGTGATGAGATTCCCAAGGTTTTAAATGGATTGGGTATAGCAATTCTGTCTACCAGCAAGGGCATTATGACAGACAAAAAAGCACGTCAAAACAATGTAGGCGGCGAAGTGCTTGCCTATGTCTGGTAGGAGGTAAGAGATGTCTCGAATTGGAAGAAAGGCTATAACTATTCCCTCAGGTGTTAACGTAACAGTTAATGACAATGTAGTAACTGTTAAAGGACCTTTGGGAGAATTAAGCAGAAAAATAGAGTCTAAAGATATTAGCGTCAAGATTGAAGACGGCCATATACAATTGAGCCGTGCCAATGACGACAAAGAAACAAGAGCTTTGCATGGTTTGTATAGAGCACTTATTAACAATATGGTTATTGGTGTTTGCAAAGGTTATCAAAAAAAGCTTATTGTAAATGGTGTCGGTTATAAATGTCAAGTTACAGGCAACAAGCTGGTTTTGAACATCGGTTTGTCCCATCCTGTTGAAGTTGATATTGTAAAAGGCATTAAGGTTGTCTGCGCAACACCTACAGATATTGAAGTTGACGGTATTGACAAAGAACTTGTAGGTCAATTCGCAGCCAATATAAAAGCTATAAGGCCTGTTGAACCCTATCACAACTACGGAATTCGTTATGCTGATGAAAAGGTTATAAAGAAAGAAGGCAAGAAGGCTGCTAAGTAAGGAGTAAAATATGATATCCAAACCCAATAAAAACAAAATAAGGCAAAAGAGACATTTGAGCATTAGGAAGAAGGTATCTGGAGATGCCCAAGCTCCTAGACTCAATGTTTATCGCAGCATAAATCACATATATGTTCAGCTTATTGATGATACTAAGGGACACACTCTGGCATCTTGTTCAAGCTTGGATAAGGATTTGCAATCTGTTTTGGAAGGAAAGACAAAGCAAGAAAAGGCTAGAATTATTGGCCAGGAAATTGCAAAGCGTGCTTTGAAAGCAAACATAGAACATGTAGTTTTTGACAGAGGCGGATACCTTTATACAGGAAGAATCAAACAGGTAGCAGACGGCGCAAGAGAAGCCGGGCTGAAGTTTTGAAGGAGGAGTTTAAATTCATAATGGCAAAGCGTGAAGAAAGACAGCAACAGCCCAAAGATGATTTAAAACGCAAACTCGTAGCCGTTAACCGCGTAACGAAGGTTGTAAAAGGCGGAAGGAACATGCGTTTTTCAGCCGTTGTTGTTGTAGGCGATGAAAACGGTTCAGTAGGTGTAGGCACAGGAAAAGCGAGCGAAGTTCCTGAAGCAATAGAAAAAGCAGTTGCGCATGCAAAGAAGAATATGATAAGTATTCCTTTAAGCGGAACTACTATTCCTCATGAAATAACTGGAACTTTTGGTAAAGGATGTGTTTTGATGCGTCCCGCACCCGAAGGTACAGGTGTTATAGCTGGCGGTAGCGTAAGAGCCGTAGTTGAACTTGCCGGTATCAAAGATATAACTACCAAATCGTTTGGATCTTCTAACCCCATTAACTGTGTAAAAGCTACACTTGAAGGTTTAAAGAACTTGCGTTCCCCCGAAAAAGTTGCAGCTTTGCGTGGTAAGGCAGTTGAAGAGATTTTAAACTAGGAGAATTGATATGGCTAAGAAAAAAACAGAAAGTGCCAAGATTAAAGTGACTTTGATAAAAAGCACTATCGGCAGTCTGGAAAAACATATAAAAACAGTAGAAGCCTTGGGACTTAAGAAAGTAGGCAGTTCTAAGATCTATAATGACAATCCGGCTTTGAGAGGAATGCTTTTTACAGTAAAGCACCTTGTTAAAGTCGAAGAGGTAGGAGCGGTTTAATATGAAGATAAATGATTTAGGTCCTGCAGAAGGCGCACGCCGCAAACAAAAGAGACTTGGAAGAGGTATAGGCTCAGGCTTGGGCAAAACCGCAGGCAAAGGACATAAAGGTCAAAAAGCTAGAAGCGGTGGCGGAGTTAGACCTGGGTTTGAAGGCGGTCAAATGCCTTTGGTTAGAAGATTACCTAAGGTCGGCTTTACCAACAACTTCAAAAAGGTGTATAATATTGTCAATGTTGATTCTTTGAATGTTTTCGAGAATGACACTGTTGTAACTGTAGATTTGTTACTTGAAAAAGGAATCATAAGCAAAGTAGAACCTTATGGTCTCAAAGTTTTGGGTAACGGTGAATTGACAAAAAAACTTATCGTTAAGGCTGCTAAATTCTCAGCAAAAGCTAAAGAAGTTATTGAAAAGCTAGGCGGTAAGGCAGAGGTGGTATAATGTTTGAGACGCTCAAAAACGCATTTAAAGTCAAGGAAATAAGAAGAAAGATATTTATTACTTTGTTTTTGCTTCTGGTTTATCGTTTTGGTTGCTGGTTGCCTATTCCTGGTATATCAGGTGACTATTACAGCGATAACATCAATGAAGGAATTTCTGATACGATAATGGGACTTATGTCCGCATTAAGTGGTGGAGCTTTAGCAAACGGTGCGTTTTTGGCGTTGGGTGTAGTGCCTTACATTAATGCTTCCATTATAATACAGCTTTTGGGCGTTGCTATTCCCGCTTTGGAAAGATTATCAAAACAAGGCGAGGAAGGAAGAAGAAAGCTCAATCAATATACAAGATATTTGACTTTGGTGCTTGCTTTGGCTCAGTCAATCGGCGTTGTAGTTGGTTTGGTTAATCAAGGTTATATAAGCGAACAGCTTTTTGGTGCTGGCGCTAATCTTGAATGGTTGATAGCTACATTCGTTGTAATAATTATGACAGCTGGTGTATCATTTACAATGTGGCTTGGCGAAAAAATAACCGAACTTAATATTGGTAACGGTATTTCGTTATTGATATTTGTAGGTATTTTGTCAACTGCAGCACAGAGCATTCAGGCAACTGTTATACGTATTTTTGAAGGTGATGACACAGCTATTTGGTATCTTATAGCGTTCTTTGGAATGATCTTGGCAATATTCCTGTTTATAGTGTTTATCGAATGTTCTGAACGTCGTATTCCTATTCAGTATGCTAAGCAGATAAAAGGACGCAAGATGTATGGCGGACAGGCAACTCATATACCTATTAAAGTTAATGCGCTTGGTGTTATGCCTATAATATTTGCTATGGCTATAGTTACTTTCCCTCAAATAATATTCCAATTGTTTGCACCCGAAAGCAGTGCCTATTACTGGTATAGACAATATATTGGCGTAGGAACATGGCCTTATGCGCTTGCAACTGGTGTCTTGGTTTTGTTGTTCTCATTCTTCTATGCAAAAATACAATTCAACCCTGAAGACGTCAGCAGAAACATTCAGCAATATGGTGGATTTATTCCTGGTATCAGACCTGGAAAGCCTACAACAGAATATTTGGCAAAAATCAATAACAGATTAACTTTGGTAGGTGCTATATTCTTGGCGTTTATCGCAATAGTTCCGTCAGTTATATTTGCTGTGGTTTTTGGAAGCCAGTCACAGTTGATCAACGCATTTAGTGCAACTGGTATGTTGATTGTTGTAAGTATTGCGCTTGAATTTGACAAGCAGCTACAAGGTCAATTAATGATGAAGCATTATAAAGGATTCTTGAAATAATGAATATAATTTTGCTTGGAGCACCTGGTGCTGGTAAAGGTACGCAGGCAGTAAAAATAGCAGAAAAATATAAAATACCGCATATATCCACAGGGGATATTTTGCGTAAGAACATTAAGGAAGGCACACCTGTAGGACTTAAAGCTAAGTCTTATATTGATAAAGGTGCGCTTGTTCCTGATGAAGTGGTCATTGAAATAGTAAAGGATAGATTAGAGCAAGACGATTGCAAGAAAGGATATTTGCTAGACGGTTTTCCCAGAACAAAGCCTCAAGCACAGGCATTGGATGAGTTTGCCGTAATTGATATCGTTTTGAATCTTGATATAAACTTAGATATTTTGGTAGATAGATTGTCTGGTAGAAGAGTTTGCGCTTCTTGCGGAGCGACATATCATACCAGCACTTATTCAGCCGATACTTGTTCTCAATGTGGCGGCAAGATTATTCAAAGAGATGATGATTTGCCTGACACAATAAAAGCAAGGCTAAAGACTTATACTCTTCAAACAGAACCTCTAATTTCGTATTATAAAGAGAAGAACTTGCTTGTTGATATAAACGCAAATACGAATATAGAAACGATATTTGAAGATATAGTTAAAGCATTGGAAAAATAAATGATAACCATTAAAAAGAATGACGAAATAGAGCGAATGCGAAAGGCCTGTGCCATTACGAGAGATGTTCTCAATGTCATAGGCGAAAATATAAAGCCAGGCATCACGACCAAAGAACTTGATATGATAGCTTTTGAATATATTAGAAGTTGTGGTGCGTATCCTTCTTTTTTAGGATATAGAGGTTATCCTGCGTCAATTTGTGCTTCAATTAATGAAGAAGTTGTGCATGGAATACCGTCTAACAGAGTATTGGAAGAAGGTCAGATCATCAGTATTGATGTCGGAGCATATATAGACGGTTATCATGGAGATGCTGCAAGAACTTTTGCAGTAGGAAAAATAAGCGAACAAAATAAAAGACTTATAAAAATAACTGAAGAAAGCTTTTTTGAAGGCTTGAAGGTTTTAAAAGACGGAATACGTATGGGCGATTTGTCGCACGCTATTCAGAGTTATGTTGAAAAAGCTGGATATTCGGTTGTTAGGGCTTTGGTTGGTCACGGTATAGGAAAAGAGATGCATGAAGACCCGAGTGTTCCTAACTTTGGAGTTCCTGGCAAGGGCGTAAGACTTTGTAAGAATATGACCATAGCAATAGAGCCAATGGTAAATGCAGGCGGATACGAAGTTGAGTTTTGTTCAGATGGCTGGACAGTAAAGACAAAAGACAGAAAGCCATCAGCGCATTATGAAAACACAGTGCTTATCACATCGGACGGCGCCGAAATTTTGACTCTATGAGGTAGATATGGAAAAGCCGACTGCGGAACTGGGCAGAGTAGTATGTTCAAAAGCAGGTAGAGATGCAGGTAAATATTTTATAATTTCTGGGGTTGTGGACGAAGGATATGTGCTAATCGTTGACGGAAAATTTCATAAATTGTCCAATCCTAAGAAAAAAAATATAAAACATCTAAAATTTTTGAAAGATACTATAAATGTCTTGACAGAAAAGCTAAAAAAGGGTACAAAGGTGTTTGACTCTGAAGTTTATAAAGCACTGAAAATATATAATCAAAAAGACAATAAGGAGGAATAGTATGCCTAGAGATGAAAATATCGAAGCAGAAGGCGTTGTTATAGAAGCAATGCGTGGTACAATGTTTAAGGTTAAATTGTCCAATGGGCATATTATTACTGCAACATTGTCTGGAAAATTGAGAGTACATTATATACGTGTTATGCCCGGAGATCATGTAAAGATTGAAATGTCGCCTTACGACATTACAAAAGGACGCATAACCTGGCGCGGCAAAAATTAACTTTAAAATATACAAGACTAAAAAATTGGAGAAAAAAATGAAAGTTAGACCTTCAGTAAAACCTATGTGTGATAAATGTAAAGTAATTAAGCGTAACGGTAAAGTTATGGTTATTTGCTCTAAGACACCCAGTCATAAGCAAAGACAAGGTTAGGAAATAATACGAAAAAGACTGTTCATCGACAGTCCATTCCTTTTCGTGTGTAAAATATATAATTTTTAAACAATAAGGAGAATTTCAAGGTGGCAAGAATAGCCGGTGTTGATTTGCCGAGAGAGAAAAGAATTGAAATTGGACTGACCTATATTTATGGAATAGGCAGACCTTTGGCAAACGAAATATTGAAAAAAACTAATGTTAACCCTGATATTAGAGTAAAAGATTTGTCAGAAAGTGATATCAGTAAGTTAAGAGAATACATTGATAAGAACGTTGTTGTAGAAGGCGATAAGAGAAGAGAAGTTGCAATGAACATCAAGAGATTGCAAGATATCGGATGTTACAGAGGACTTCGTCATCGTAAAGGTTTGCCTGTAAGAGGACAAAACACAAAGAGAAACGCACGTACACGTAAAGGTAAGAGACGTACAGTTGGTCATGGCAAGAGTGCGGGAGGTAAGAACTAATGGCAGTAAAAGCGACAAAAAAGCGCAGAATAACTCGTAATATAGACAAAGGCCAAGCACATATTCAAGCGTCATTTAACAATACTTTGGTTACAATTACTGATGAGCAAGGCAATACTTTGACTCAAAGTAGTGCAGGTGCTTTGGGCTTTAAAGGTTCAAGAAAATCTACACCTTTTGCAGCGCAAATGGCTGCCGAAACAGCAGCTAAGAAAGCTTATGACCAGGGAATTAGAAGTGTAGAAGTTTTTGTTAAAGGCCCTGGAGCAGGCAGAGAATCTGCTGTAAGAGCATTGGCAACTGCTGGTATTAATGTAACATTGATTAGAGACGTGTCTCCCATTCCTCACAATGGATGCAGACCGCCTAAGCGCAGAAGAATATAGGAGGTTTGAAATATGGCTAAATATACAGGTGCTGACTGCCGTAGATGTAGAAGAGAAGGTGTCAAGCTGTTTTTGAAAGGTGAAAGATGTACCTCCAAAAAATGCGCTATTGACAGAAGACCTACTGCACCCGGATTCCACGGAGCAGCTAGAAAGAAAGTTAGTGAATACGGCACACAATTAAGAGAAAAGCAAAAAGCAAAAAGATATTATGGACTTATGGAAAAGCAGTTTAAGAACTATTACTTCAAAGCTGCTAAATCCAAGGGTATTACCGGTGAAGCAATGTTGTCACTCTTGGAAAGAAGATTGGACAATGTAGTTTACCGTATGGGTATCGGGTCTTCAAGAGCTCAATCCCGTCAAATAGTTAACCATGGACACATTACTGTCAACGGCAAGAAAGTTGATATTCCGTCATATGAAGTTAATGTGGGTGATGTAATAGCTATAAAGCAAACAAGCAAAGAAAAATTTGCACATTTGAAAGAATATAGACCTATTATTCCTAAGTGGTTGGACTTCTCAACTGACACTTTGGAAGGAAAGGTACTTGCTTTACCTACAAGAGAAGATATTGATCTAAACATTCAGGAGCATTTGATTGTCGAGCTTTACTCCAGATAATTAATTTTGGATTTTTAAAAGGAGAATGTTATTAATATGATGGAAATAGAAAGACCCAAAATTCAATGCGATGAAAGCGCCGACGGCAGTTATGCTAAGTTTACCATTGAACCTTTGGAAAGAGGTTTTGGTATAACAATAGGAAACTGCTTAAGAAGAGTGCTGTTAAGCGCATTGCCCGGAGCAGCTATTAAGGGTGTGAAAATAGCAGGAGTTAAGCACGAATTTAGCACTATAAAAGGTGTAAGAGAAGACGTAGCAGAGATTATTCTTAACTTAAAAGGAGTTGCCGTAAAGACATCTTCTCAGGACCGCAATTATCAAACTGTTTTGAGATTGTATTCGGCTACACCTGGTGTAATTACAGCTAAGAATATAGAAACTCATGCTGATGTTGAAATTCTCAATCCTGATCATTATATTTGCACATTGGATGCAGGTGCTGTTCTTGATATGGAACTTACAATCGGCAGAGGCAGAGGCTATGTAAGCGCCAATGAAAATAAGGACCCCAACGCACCTATAGGATATATCCCGATTGATTCTATTTTTACAGCAGTAAAAAAGGTCAATTATGAAGTGGGTAATACACGTGTAGGACAAAGCATAGATTATGACAAATTGACCATGGAAGTTTATACTAATGGTACAATGTCCGCACGCGAAGTTGTTTCGTTGTCTGCCAAGATCGTAGAAGATCATATAAAACTGTTTGTAGATTTGTCTGAAAATATCAGCGGTATGGATATTTTGGTTAACCGTGAAAAAGACAAGCAGAAAAAGGTTCTTGAAATGAGCATAGAAGACATGGATTTGTCTGTACGTTCATTTAACTGCTTGAAGCGCGCCAACATCAATACAGTTGAAGATCTGACAAAAAGAACAGAAGAAGATATGCTCAAAGTTCGCAATTTAGGCAGAAAGTCTTTGGACGAAGTTATAGGCAAGCTGAGAGAACTCGGTCTTGACTTGAAAAACAGTGATGAGTAAGGAGCTATAAATAATGGGATACAAATTAGGAAAACCTACAGACCAAAGAATGGCATTGCTTCGTAATCAAGTATCGCAACTCTTTTGGTATGGAAAAATAAAAACAACTTATGCTCGTGCAAAAGCTGTTAGCAAAATGGCAGAAAAGCTTTTGACCGTTGCTATTAACGCAAGCAATGATGTTGTTAAAGTAGAATTGGTTAAGACAGATGCTAAGGGTAAAGAATATAAAGTAGAACACTATAATGACGGACCTAGCAAGCTGGCTGCAAGAAGAAAGCTTATGGCAGAGTTATATGATTTGCAAGAGCCCAAGAGCGACAGCGAATCTAAGACAGCTTATAAGGCGCGTACAAAGGATATTAAGCATCCTTTGATTGAAAAGATTTTCAATGAGATCGCACCTAAATATGCTCAAAAAGATGGTGAAGGTCAAAAAGGCGGATATACACGCATTATGAAGTTAGGACCTCGCCGTGGTGACGCTGCTGAAGAAGCAATAATTGAATTGATTTAAATATTTAATCCCCGATAATAATCGGGGATTTTTTGATTCATAAATACTTGACTTATATTTGGTGTAATGTAAGTAAATTAATTATTAGCTCTTCTTAGTTAATTAAAATAAACCGATATATATTGATTTAATCCCTATTAGGTGACTAGTAGGGATATTATTTTATGTTCTATATCAATATTTAAACAGCTAAATGAGGACTATTTTATGGCGTATGATAATCCTGCCTTGTTGTAAAACATATATAAAACTTGAATTAGGTTAAAATAGAAACTTTAATAAATTAAAAACCCCTTATAAGTTTAGAGGGGTTTTGATTTTTAATACTATTGCACATATTCACATAAGTGCATATATTTAATCAATTGATTTTATGATGAAGGAAATCCTTTTCCTATTACTTCGTTAGCCTGAGAGATATAAGTAAAAGAGTCAGGAGCATATTTCTTTAGCAATTTGTGCATAGCGGATAATTGTCTTTTTCTTACCAAGCATATTAATACGCTGTGTTCAAGATTGGTATGCATACCTTTTGCTTTTATACAGGTCACGCCGCGATGGAGCTTTTGCATAATAATCTCAGCAAGCTTGTCGGGATCGTCTGTGATAATTTCAAACTTGATTGCAGTTTTAAAACCTTGAAGTATTGACTCACTTATACGCGAGCTTACATACATTTCTGTAATAGAAAGCATAATAGGATCAAGGCTCGAAAATAAAACAGCTGAAGCCAATACAATTATTGCATCAAAAATAAAAATAAAACGTGATACACTAGTTGCAGCATACTTTTTATTTACAAAGGTTGCTATAATATCAGTTCCGCCCGAACTTCCTCCCAACTTTAGCATAATAGCTATTCCAGCACCGCCTAAAACACCTCCTGCAAGCGCGGCAAGTATTCTTTCATTAGGCGTGTATTTTAAATTTATTCCAGTCCATTGTTCGAATTTTTCTAACAAAATCAAAATGCCCGAAACCAATAAAATGGAAGCTAAGGTTTTTAAGGTAAATTTCCAGTTTAAATATTTACAAGCAAGAATCAGCAAAGGTATATTTAATAACAATAAGGAATATCCTGAATTAATTTTTCCTTTGGATACAATTTCTATTATTGCAGCTATACCGGTTACACCACCAGAAGCAAATTTATTAGGAACCAAAAAAGAATGAACAGAAATAGCACGTAGAAAAGCTGAAAAAATAATAAGTACACATAATAAAAGAAAAGAAAAAGTTTTGTGCAGTTTTGTTTTCATAGAGAATCCTTATAGGGACATTAATCTATATATATCTTAACCAATTATCAATAAAACATATATCTTTTATTAATATATCCTTTTATATAAAAAAGTCAAGAATTACCCGTTAAGATTTTGTAAGTTCAATAAAAGATTTATAATGCAAAATAGTTTTTTTGCTTGACTATAAGTATTAATCATTAGTAATCTTAATATTAACAAAGCGATACTATAATTGATTAATCAAATAACTTTGTGATATACTAATTTTTATTTAAGAAGTTAAAGAAATGGCATTAATTGAAGTAAAAAATGTAAAATATGCTTATAATTTCAACGCTGATGATGCAATAGTCGCGGTCAACGATGTTTCCTTTAGTATTGAAGAAGGTGAGTTTGTAGCGCTTGTTGGACATAACGGCAGCGGCAAATCTACCCTTGCCAAAATGCTAAATGGGCTTGTTGAGCCCATGTCTGGTGACGTCATTGTCGACGGAATGAATACAAAAGATGAGTCGTTGTTATATGAAATAAGAAAGCAGGTAGGAGTAGTATTCCAAAACCCCGATAACCAAATGGTAGCAACTATAATAGAAGACGATGTGGCTTTTGGCCCTGAAAACTTGGGGCTTGAGCCTAAGGAAATAGAAAAGCGTGTGGATTGGGCATTAAATGCAGTAGGTATGCAGCAATTTAGAAAAGGTATGCCATTTCGTTTAAGCGGCGGTCAAAAACAAAGAATTGCAATAGCTGGTGTTTTGGCAATAGCACCTAGAGTACTTGTTTTGGATGAATCAACTTCGATGCTAGAGCCTAAAGGCAGAGAAGAAGTTTTGAATGTTATAAAAAAACTAAATAAAGAACAAAACATTACTGTAGTTTTAATTACGCATTATATGGATGAAGTTACTGAAGCAGACCGTATTATCGTTCTAAATGATGGTAAAATCGCATATGAAGGCGGAAAAGAGATTTTTCAAAGAGAAGAAGAACTAAGAAGCTACGGACTTGATGTCCCAGTGCATATTCATATTGCCAATGCTTTGAGAAATAATGGAATGAATATAAAAGATGATATTTGGACTCAAAAAGATTTGGAGGATGAACTATGCCGATTATTATAGACAATCTTTCATATACATATAGTCCTAATACAGCATTTGCCTATGATGCATTAAAAAACATAAGCCTTACAATAGATGACGGTGAATATGTCGGAATTATCGGACACACAGGAAGCGGAAAGTCCACATTTGTTTTGCATCTTAATGGACTTATTAAGCTTACTTCAGGTAAGATAGTAATTGACGGAATTGACCTTAGCAAGAAATACGATTACAAAAAATTAAGGTCTACTGTGGGCATAGTTTTTCAATATCCTGAATATCAGCTTTTTGACGAAACAGTAGAAAAAGACATCGCTTTTGGACCCAAAAATCTTGGGCTTAGCAAAGAAGAAGTAAATTATAGAGTGCGTTCTGCAATGGAAATGGTCGGACTTGATTATCAGAGTATAAAAGACCGTTCGCCTTTTGAGCTTTCTGGCGGACAAAAGCGCAGAGTGGCATTAGCAGGCGTTATAGCAATGCACCCTAAAATTTTGATATTGGACGAGCCTACAGCAGGACTTGACCCCAAAGGCAAACAAAATATCCTTAGTTTGGTAAATACAATAAAAAAAGCGTCTAATGCAACAATAATTATGATTAGTCATAACATGGATGAAGTTAACGAAAATTGCTCACGCATTGCTGTGCTTAATGATGGACAGTTAAAATATTATTTAAAACCAGATGAACTTACACGATACTGGCAAGAACTTGAAAAAATGGGCTTGGAATTATCAACTTCTGCTAAGATTGCTCAAAATCTCCGCGATAAAGGGATAGATTTAAGGCAGGGCATTGTAAAGCAAGAAGAACTGATTTCTGAAGTTCTAAAGCTGTATAAAGGAGACCGAAAGTGAGAGATATAGCTTTGGGACAATATTATCCATCTGATTCAATAATACATCGCATGGATCCGCGTTCTAAGATAATAATATCGGTGATGTATCTTGTCGCTATTTTCTTTATCAATACATATACCGTTTATCTCATTACTTTTTTGTTGCTGTTTTTTGTAATACTTTTGTCGCGTATTCCAATTAAGCTTGTTTTGAAAAGCATAAAGCCTATGCTTTATTTGATATTGTTTACAACAATAATCAACTTGTTTTTTACTTCAACCAAAGATAGTACTTTTGTTATTAATTTATATTTAAAAAAATGGGTAGTAAATAATAATATATTTAATGTTAAATGGGGCTTTTTACATATACGCATGACATGGACAGGCATAGATAATGCCTTGAAGATGGCTTTTAGACTTATATTATTGGTTATGGGACCTTCACTTTTGACACTCACTACAACCCCTGTAACCTTAACTGACGGCGTAGAAGCGCTAATGAAGCCTTTAAGAATATTTAGATTTCCTGTTCATGAATTGGCGCTGATTATGAGTATAACTCTTAAATTCATTCCTACCATTATGGAAGAAACAGATAAAATCATGATGGCACAGCGTGCAAGATGTGCTGATTTTGATAGCGGAAATTTATTTAAAAAAGCTAAGGCAATGTTGCCTGTTTTGATACCTTTGTTTGTAAGTTCTTTAAGACGTGCTGAAGAATTGGCGTATGCTATGGACTCACGCTGCTATAGGGGCAGCAAAGGCAGAACCAAAATGAAGGTACTCAAGATGTCTTTTAGAGATTATCTAGCATTGTTTTTAATTGCGGCATTTTTGTTTATGATTTTGGCTATAAAATATAATTGGTTTAACATCTGGTTTGGCATTAATATTTTTAGTTATTTGGTTTGATAAATGAGAGTTCTTTTAACCATAGAATATAGAGGCACCAATTATCACGGCTGGCAGAAGCAAAAAAATCTTATCACTATTTCTGAAACTATTGAAAATGCAATTTTTTCTATTACTGGCGAGCAAGTAACGCTACACGGAGCAGGGCGTACAGATGCAGGCGTGCATGCGTATAATATGAAAGCGCATTTTGATATACAGCACGGCTTGCCGCCTGAAAAATATGCTTTTGCGCTCAATAATGCATTGCCGTCCGATATTAAGATTAGAAAAAGCGAACAAGTTAACGATAATTTTCATAGCAGATTTGATGCTGTTAATAAGACATATCTTTATAAGATATATGTAGCTCCATATCCAAGCGGAGTATATTATGATACTCATTACTGCATTACCAAGAATTTGGATGTTGAAGCGATGAAAAAAGGCGCACAATATCTATTAGGCACACATGACTTTCGTGCCTTTATGTCTCAAGGCAGCAATCCATCTTCTACTGTTAGAACGATTTATGAAATAGATATTTTACAAAGAGAAATTGATGATGGATATGGAAAAGAAATAGTAGTAAAAATCAAAGGCAATTCATTTTTGTATAATATGGTCAGAATAATAGTAGCTCAGCTTATAAGAGTGGGAAGAAAAATTATACCACCTGAAGAAATTGAGGCTGCTTTAGAATCCAAAAATAGAAGGCGTGCAAGAGAAATTGCGCCGCCTCACGGATTGTATTTATACGAAATTAATTATTAGAAAAAGATATGTTCAACTAAGATTTTTATACCAAGTCCTATTAAAATAATTCCGCCTATAATCAAAGCCTTTTTTTCAAACTTTTTGCCAGCTAAATTTCCTATTTTTGAACCTATAATGCACATTATCATAGTGATTAATGCAATTATAAATGCAGACAGATAAATATTGACTTTTTCTATGGTTAAACTCAATCCGACTGCGAATGCATCTATGCTTGTGGCAACAGCTAAAATTAGAAGAACCTTATTAGAAGAATAATCAAGCGGGTGTTGGGGTTCGTCTTGAATAGAGTCTATTATCATTTTGCCGCCAATAAAAGCTAGCAGTCCAAAAGCTATCCAATGGGCAAATGCGTTTACAAAATCAATTAAAAATGTACCGAGCAGATATCCCAGCAGAGTCATTCCGCCTTGGAAAATCGCAAATAATGTAGCACATTTTAAACCAATTTTATTTTTGTTTGAACAATCGCATGCACCGCTTGCAGCAGAAGCAGCAGCGGCATCTATTGACAAACTCAAACCAAGAAGCACAACTGTTAAATATTTCATTATATAATCCTATACCTTAATTAAAAAAGACTTTTGACAACATGTCAAAAGTCAAAACCTTTAAGACAACTGCCAAAAGTATCTTATTTTTTGATATAAACAAGTCTTATATGGTTATTTTTTTCTTCATAATAATAAAGTATTATTTAATCTATTGTCAAGCTTGCAATAGACTTATTTCTTTTAGTTAGGCATGCATAATTTATTTATATTAAAAAATGTTTTGAGATATGATAACTGTGATATTTACTTGACATTAAGTTAATTTTTTAATAAAATATCTAAGCATCTATTAGGTGGATGTGTTTTTTTGTCATTAGCCCCGACAAAAGAATATCCACATGAATAAAATCATAATTAATAAGACTGTTTTATAATGGCGTGAAACGTTATAAAAATCAGGACTTATCAAAGGGTAAAAACTATGAAGACTTTTATGGCAAAAACACAAGAAATAGAAAGAAAATGGTATGTTGTTGATGCAGATGGTATTCCTTTGGGAAGATTAGCATCTCAAGTTGCTGCTATTTTGCGCGGAAAGAATAAACCCATTTTTACACCACATATTGATACAGGCGATCATGTAATTGTTATTAATTGTGATAAGGTTGTTTTAACAGGCAATAAGCTTGATCAAAAAGAAAAGAAAGCATATTCGGGTTATCCCGGCGGTCTAAAGACCACAGTATATCGCAAATATTTGGCTGAAAAATCTGATGAAGCAGTGTATGAAGCTGTTCAAGGCATGCTCCCTAAAAACAGTTTGGGTAGAGCTATGATTAAAAAGCTTCGCACATATAAAGGCGCAGAGCATAATCATCAGGCACAAAAACCCGAAGTTTTAGAATTATTTAAAAGATAGTAAGAGGTTATAATTATGGCGAAAATCGCAAGCAAAAAAAAGATACAATATTGGGGAACAGGCCGCAGAAAAAAGGCTATTGCACGTGTTAGACTTGTTCCGGGCGGAACCGGCAAGATTACAATCAATAAAAGAGATATTGATGAATTTTTTGGTTTGGATACATTAAAGTTAATAGTTCGTCAACCGCTAGAACTTACAAAATCAACTGACAAATGGGATATATTTGTTAATGTTCAAGGCGGAGGATTTACTGGTCAAGCAGGTGCTATAAGACACGGTATTTCAAGAGCTTTGGTTGAAGCTGATGCTGAATACAAGACAGTTTTGAAGCAAGCTGGTTTCTTGACAAGAGACCCTCGTATGAAAGAAAGAAAGAAATACGGTCTCAAGAAAGCACGTCGCGCACCTCAATTCTCAAAACGTTAATCATCACTATGCAAAAAGATTTTATCCTCTTTCAAAACGAAAGAGGATTTTTTATATTGTTAGATATAAAAAAAGGTATCCTTTAAAAGGGATACCTTTAAATATTTATTAAAAATTTTTATTTACGCAATTCTGATTTTATATCATTATAGAAAGCAGCTCTAGTAGCATTCATATAAGGCATTACAAATAATGAGACAAAAGGTATTATGCACAAAATTATCCAGCCTATAAAGCTAAGATCAAGTAGGAAAAGTTTGAATTTTTTGCCGCGCATTAATTGTCTGCTTGCTGTGATGCAATCATTTGCGCTCATATTAGGATTATCAATTGCTATAAATTCTGCCATCGCATAAGAGTAGCTTTTAATTATGCCAGGAATAAATAATAACATTGTCCACAAAATGGTATAAACAACTTTGAGCAAATGTAAAATAATAGTTCTTAAAAAATCGCCTTTAATAATTGGTTCAAAAAGTGAGCCATAAGAAGCATCTTCTCTTCGAACAGATCTCAAATAAAATAAGTACATACCAACATTAAAAGGGCCTAAAATAAAGAAACCTATTACTGTGCTAGTCAAGCCTGAAGTTATAATCATTGCCAATAGATTAAAGAGAATAGCTTTAATCCAATATTGGCTTACTGCATTCCAACCTAAACGGCGATAATCTTTGCATCTTTTCATGGTTTCCTCCCAATTCAACTAAAATCAGCATAGCATTTTTAAATTAAAGAGACAATAAATTAAAATTAAAAATTGATTAAAATACTATTAATAATCTCTAAACATTTTAATAAATCTTATATAAATGCTACAATTAATAAAGATATGAAAACAACTGTTTTTTATTACAGCGGTACGGGAAATTCTCTTTTTGTTGCAAAAAATCTTGCATTAAGTCTAGAAGGTCAGTGCATAAACATTTCAAAATACCTAAGTTCAAGCATTCAAGCAATAGATTCCGATGTTTTAGGATTTGTGATTCCGTGTTATGCTTATACTTATCCCAAAATCTTAAACAAGATAATAGAGAAAATTAGTTTTTCTAAAAATCCAAAATATGTTTTTGTCATAATAACTTATGGTTCGAGCTTTTCTAGGGCAGGCATAAAGTTTATTAAAAAACTGAAAAAGATTGGACTTAAAACAGTTTATTTTAGGGGAATTATAATGCCTGAAAATTATATTGCTATTTTTCGTCCTGACCAAAAAAGTGTGATTGACCAAAAATTAACCAATGCTAAGCAAAAAATACAAGAAATCGCAAATGATATAAAAAATGAAGTTTATTATATTGAAAAGCATAATAGATTTTTGGATTATATAAAGACTTCAATAATAGGCTCCGTTTTTAATGGCTTTTTGCCTTTTTCTCATGTTTTTTTCAAAGCTAAAAAATGCTGTTCGTCTTGCGGAATATGCACTAAAGTTTGTCCTACACATAATGTAGTTTTAAAAAAAGGAAAGCCAAAATGGCATAACCATTGTACACAATGTATGGCGTGTCTTAATTGGTGTCCTCAAAAATGTATCGACTATACGCCATTAACAAAAAGAAGAGAAAGATATACTAATCCAGAGATTGATTTTAGGGAATTGATATAAGAAATATAAATAAGTGTAATAGGTTAGTAATACCTTATTTTTCACAATTTTTGTGAAAAAAAGTGCGGAAAGAGCTGTTGTTTGGCAATCCATGCAAGATTATATGAAATTTGCAAATATGCGCATATTTGCAGATGAATTGTTATAATGCTATAATTAAAAAATAATGAAAAAGATTGTTGAATGTATTCCTAATTTTAGCACTTCAGACCCTCAGATTTTAAAAATACTAAAAGACTGTTTTGAAAAATACGGGGTTTTAATTGATTATGAGTGCGATGTAGACCATAACCGTTCTGTAATTACTTCGGCTGGCAATCCAAAAAAAGTTGTAAAGGCAATAATAGAGGCAGTAGGAGTAGCTGTCAAACATATTGACCTTAATCATCATAAAGGCGTTCATCCAAGAATGGGTGCTGCTGATGTCATTCCTTTTGTTCCTGTAAAAAATATGACCATGGATGAAGCTGTAAAAATATCTAAAAAAGTAGGAAAAACTATTGCGAAAAGATTTGGCGTTCCTATATTTTTATATGCTAATTCTGCAACCGCACCTAATAAAGTGCAATTATCTGATATAAGACGGGGCGGCTTTGAAAATATGGCTCAAAAAATGCAAGATCCCCAATGGCAGCCTGATTACGGTCAAAACATACCGCATAAAACAGCCGGTGTTACGGCTTGCGGAGCAAGGGATTTTTTGGTTGCTTATAATATTAATCTTAATACATCAGATGTTAATATTGCAAAAAGCATTGCGTCAAAGATAAGAGAATCTAACGGTGGATTAAGGGGCGTAAAAGCATTAGGACTTATGCTAGAAAGCATTAATACCGCGCAGGTTTCTATGAATATAACAGACTGCGATGCTGTTTCACTTTATCAGGTATTTTCCACTGTAAAAAAGTTAGCAGAAGAACAAGGCGTAAGCATAAAAAATAGTGAGCTAATAGGTTATTTACCTATGCACATAATTTCAAAAAGCCTAAAAGAAGCCGTTTTATTCGATGATTTTGACGAAAATCGAGTATTAGAATATAAGCTATGGAATAAATAAAAAGAACATCTTATCTAAGACTTATTTTAAGCATAAATTTAATCATTTTATTAGTTTTTATTAATAAATTTTTAATAATTGATTGATATACTTAATATATTAATTTTAATGGAGGATTTTTATGTTTAAAAAGACGATAGGCAAGCCTTTGGAAAAAGTGCTTGACGTAATAGGCGAAGTCTTGGCCTTTTTGGTTATATTGCTTCTGGCTTTTTCTTTTATTAACACAGCTTTTGGCTTAACTGACAATGAAATACTTCTTAAAGTTATTGCCATAACCAAAACATATGCCATAATAGGCGTAGTAGCGATTGTAGGACTTGAATTTGTTATAGACAAGGGGTTGATTCTCACACTTATTTATCTTGCGCTAGTAGCAGTAGTAGTTATCTTCTCATTCTTCCCTGAAGTGCAAGCACAAATAATGAATCAATTTGCCAAACTAGCGTTAAAAGCATAATACTATTATAAATAAAAAGGCAGTTAAAAAACTGCCTTTTTTTATGTGCAAATGTACATATATTAAATTATTTTAAAAACTTTAAACTTTAAAATATTATGTAGGTATGCATATATGTGCATATATACCGATAGGGTAGAGAATAGGGTTTTATTTTTTACATAATACTTTATTTTAAAACTTTAATTAATATAAAATTCTACTTAACGTTTTTTTGTGTTTATCTCAAATCATTGTAAAATAGAACAATGAGTGATATAATATTTCCAATATTTTGTAAAAAGGCAAGGGTTTTGTGGCGGTAGTAAAATTATTTAGTAAAGACGAGCTTTTAGAAGCTAAAAAGCTACTCAAAATCTATATTACAGCTATCATAGTTAGTTTTGTAATTTTGACAGCCGTTAATGTTTTGATTGTGGTATTTAGACACAATCTTGGAGTATCGCTTGCAAAAATGCTTAACATCATTTTGACGGCTGTATATTTATGTGTACTTTGGTTTTTCTTTTCATTAAAATTTCGTCTTACTCGACAATATTATAAAACACTAAAAAACATTTTCACAGGATTAACAGAAACATATACCGGAAAATTCTTATACTTTGACGACAACATCACACAAAAAGACGGAGTTCAATATTATGTGATGATGTTAGAAGAAAAGATGTTTAAGCGCCCTGATATGCCTCAAAGACGTGTTTTGATTAGAAAAGATTTGGAACATCCGCCTTTTTCTCCAGGCGATGTAATCAAATATAGATCTCATGCAGGTATATTACTTGAATATGAAATTATCAGTAAAGCTGAGGTAGAATAATGCGTGCTATTGTTACAGTTATAGGCAAAGATAAAGCAGGCATCATAGCCAAGGTAAGTACTTATCTTACCCAAATAGGTGCCAACATAGAAGACATAAGCCAAACACTTTTGCAGGATTATTTTGTTATGATTATGTTAGTGGATATAACAAAATGCAATAAGAAAATATCCGATATCCAAAAAGATTTTGACATTATGGGTGTAGAAATCGGAGTTAATGCACGCATTCAGCACGAAGATATCTTTAATTCGATGCATAAGATATAAGGTTTGACATGATTAATAATAACGAGATATTGGAAACAATACAAATGATAGACAGTCAGCATTTGGATGTTCGTACCATTACTATGGCGATATCCTTATTTGACTGTATCGGAGAGACCCCTAAATCCACAGCCCAAAGAGTATATGACAAGATATGCAAGTTAGCTTGCAACCTTGTTAAAACAGGCGAAGACATAGCGAGTGATTATGGAATACCTATTGTCAACAAGCGTATTTCTGTAACACCAATAAGTCTGATAGGTGCTAATTCTTTGGGATATATAGAGATCGCCAAGGCATTAGATCGTGCGGCAAATACTACCGGAGTGGACTTTTTGGGAGGTTATACTGCTCTTGTTCACAAAGGCATGACTGATTGGGAAAGATATTTTATAGAAACTATTCCCGAAGCATTGGCTTCTACTCAAAAAGTATGCAGCTCAGTCAATGTCGCAAGCACTAAGTCTGGCATCAACATGGATGCTGTAAAAATGATGGGCAAAATCATCAAACATACTGCTAGATTAACCAAAGACCATGACAGTATAGGCTGTGCAAAACTTGTAGTGTTTGCAAACTCAGTTGAGGACAATCCTTTTATGGCAGGCGCATTTAATGGAGTAGGCGAAGGCGATGCCGTTATAAATGTAGGTGTAAGCGGTCCAGGCGTAGTTAAAGTTGCATTAGAAAAAGTACGTGGACGCGATCTAACAGTGGTAGCCGAAACCATAAAAAAGACCGCATTCAAAATCACAAGAGTAGGTCAGCTTGTTGCTAAAGAAGCAGCAAAAAGACTTAATGCGCAATTCGGTATTGTGGATTTGTCGCTAGCACCCACACCTCTTGCAGGAGACAGCGTTGCCCAGATACTTGAAGAGATGGGCTTAGAAAGCGTAGGCGCTCACGGAACTACGGCTTGTCTTGCAATTTTGAATGATGCAGTTAAAAAAGGCGGCATTATGGCAAGCAGTCATACGGGCGGATTGAGCGGTGCATTTATTCCTGTTAGTGAAGATGCAGGAATGATTGCAGGAGTGGAAAAAGGCTCTTTATCGCTTGAAAAGTTAGAAGCCATGACATGTGTTTGCAGCGTAGGACTTGATATGATAGCTATACCTGGAGATACCGACGAAAAGATAATTTCAGCAATTATTGCGGACGAATGCGCGATCGGTGTAATTAATAATAAAACAACAGCAGTAAGACTTATCCCTGTTGAAGGAAAAACAGTGGGACAAAAAGTTGAATTTGGCGGACTGTTGGGCAGTGCTCCAATAATGCCTGTTAATAAATTCAGACCTGACAGCTTTATTGACCGTGGTGGCAGAGTACCTGCGCCAGTTCATTCAAATAAAAATTAATAAGGACGGTTAAAAAAATGGAAAAAATTTTGAAGCGTGAAGAAGTTGATCCCAAGTACAAATGGAAATTGGAAGATATGTATGCCACAGATGATTTGTGGGAAAGTGAATTTAAGGAATTGCAATCACAATTACCCGAATTTTCTAAATATGTTGGCAAACTCAAAGATGAAGATACAATTTTGAAGCTGTTGAAATTTTCAGATGAATTCAACGCCACATTAGAAAAACTTTATGTATATGCTTTTTGCAGAAGAGACGAAAATACCGTTAATGACAAATATGTTGGAATGTACAATAAGATAGCTATGTTTGCTAGTCAAGCATCTACTGAAACCAGCTTTATTAATCCTGAATTATCAGAATTGCCTAAAGAAAAACTAGAAGCAATAGCAGCTAATCCTGATTTTTCAGAATATGATTATATGTTTAAGGTATTGATCAAGAGAAAAGAGCATATCCTGAGCCAAAATGAAGAAAAGCTTTTGTCAATGGTAGGCGATTTTTCTGGCGATTTCCAAGATATCTTCCAAATGATTGATAACGCTGACTTTGCACCGCCTGAAATTGAAGTTGATGGAAAACCCGTTAAAGTTTCACATGGCAATTATGGTGTATTGATGCAAAATACTGACAAAGATGTAAGAAAAAGAGCATATAAGGCATATTATGCTGAATACAAAAAAGTACTTAATACAATAGGTGCAAACTATTACGCCAATGTAAAAAAAGACGTATTTTATGCAAAGGCAAGAAAATTTAACAGTTATCTAGAACAGGCTGTTGCAGCAGAAGATGTTCCGGTTGATGTTTATAACGCACTTATTAAAGCTGTTAACGAAAATCTTGATGTATTACACAAATATATCGAATTGAGAAAAAGAGTACTTAATAATCCTGAATACAATATGTATGATATGTATGTTCCTCTTGTGGAAAATGCTGACCTTGCTTTGGAATTTGACGAAGCTAAAGAGCTTATAAAAGAAGGTCTAAAACCCTTAGGAGAGGAATACGCAGCGCTTTTGGATCAGGCATTTAATACAGGCTGGATAGACGTGTATGAGACAGAAAACAAAAGAAGCGGCGGATACTGCATTGATGCAACAAAATCACATCCTTTTGTTTTGTTAAACTATACCAAGACGACACGTGAAGTATTTACAGTAGCACACGAACTAGGACATGCAATGCATAGCTATTATTCTTCAAAGTATCAGCCTATAGCCAAGGCAAGATATGAGATATTTGTAGCAGAAGTTGCTTCTACAGTTAACGAAATGCTTTTGTTAGAGCATCTATTGAAAAAAGAAAAAGACGAATCAATAAAGAAATATCTCTTGTCATACAGACTTGATTCTATAAGAACAACTTTGTTCCGTCAGACTCAGTTTGCTGAATTTGAGAAAAAGGCACATGATCTGGTAGAACAAGGCGAACCCTTGACACCTAATCTTTTGAGCTCTATTTATGGTGATATCAATAAGCGTTATTACGGCGAAGCTGTTACCTATGATGATGAAATTTCAATAGAATGGGCAAGAATTCCTCATTTCTATCGTTCTTTCTATGTATATAAATATGCTACCGGTATAACAGCAGCTATTGATATTTCACAAAGAATATTATCAGGTGAAAAAGGATTCTTAGAAAAATATATGAATTTCTTGAAGGCTGGCGGTTCAAAATCACCTTACGAGATTATGAAAGATTTGGGTATTGACCTTGCTACACCCGCTCCCTACAAGAAAGCTATGGATGTATTTAAGAACACAGTAGAACAATTAGATAAATTGATATGAGAAAAATAAAAGTTGTTTTCTTAATAAGTATATTATGTCTTTGTCTGAGCGGCTGCGCTACAGTCGAATATTTCCATTCTGATAATTACGACTATTCAGTCGCTCAAGGCTACAAGGTATATCTTGAAGAAGACTATCTAAAAGCAAAGGGTTATGAACTAAAAGACATGAAAGAGTTTTTGTTCAAATTCTTTGCGCTTTATGCTGGGGAAGTGCTTGATCAAGATGATATTGAAGATGATTTGGTCAAGCGCTCTTTTAGCGAGCTAGATATGAGCTGGGAATTGAGCTTTAAAAAAGAAAACAACAAAGCTGTAGTTTGTTTTTCTCAAATATTTACAGATCAGACGGCTTATAACAACTATTTTGGAAATGATGGTAAAAGCGATGGCGAGTCATCTAGAGTGGTAGAAAAGGGCTTTTTCTATTACAGAATAATTGACACTATCCAATCTCCTTTTTTGATTGTTAAACAAAGCTGGAATGATCTTTATGACGAAGAATTTTATACTGTAAAAAAGGACAACCAAACATATATTGATTTTGCAAGAGTTTTTGTCTTGGGAATCAAAAATAGTGCAGGGGAAGTAGTTTTCAAAGGATTTAGAGAAGAATTCCCCAATATTCCCCAAGATGATATAAAAGAACTATTATACCGTTTTGTTTTGTCTTATGGTAGAGGTAGAATGGAAGATACAGCAGACAGAGTGGAACATGGCGTATTGCTGACAAGTTTGATTTGGGAAAGAAATGACGAAACAATTGGCAATGAAATAAAATTGGTAACTCTAAAGCCCAACAGCGTAGGTTGGAATATATTAGCGCTTGTATTAACAGCTTTATTTGCGGGAATACTGGTGTTGGTGGCTTTTTTTGTAAAGAAGAACCGTCCTAAAATAACACCTGTTCAACCCGTTCCTCCTAAGGTTCCCCCGTCTGTTTTCGGAGATGAATACCGATAATACTTTTTTATTGCCTCAAACATTAAAATATTAAAAAACAATCGGGGGCATTTTTTGCCCCCGAAATTTTAAATAAAGGATTTTTAAAGCTTAACGATTTTTCGTTAAGCTTAATTGTGCAAAAAGGAATATGACTAATAATCACATAAGAAATGTAGCTATAATTGCTCATGTTGACCATGGTAAAACAACATTGGTTGACCAAATGCTCCGTCAAGGCGGAATGTTTAGACAAAATCAAAATGTTCAGGAAAGAGTTATGGACTCTAACGCCATTGAGCGTGAGAGAGGAATAACAATTCTTGCAAAAAACACTTCAGTAAAATACGGCAATTATAAAATAAATGTCATCGATACCCCGGGACACGCGGATTTTGGCGGAGAAGTTGAAAGAGTACTAAAAATGGTTAACGGCGTATTATTGATAGTTGATGCAGCTGAAGGTCCTATGCCTCAGACTAGATTTGTGTTGCAAAAGGCTTTGGAACTTAATCATCGCGTTATAATTTGCATTAACAAAATTGACCGTCCTGATTCCAGACTTAATGAAGTGCAAGATGAGATACTAGAGTTGTTGCTAGAACTTGATGCAAGCGGTGAACAGCTAAACAGCCCTGTTTTGTTTTGTTCAGGCAGAGACGGTACAGCGTCGCTTTCGGCAAATGAGCCTGGAAAAAATCTTATTCCGCTTTTTGAAACGATCATTAGGTATATTCCTGCTCCTGAAGGTGATGCAGAAGGCCCGTTACAAATGCTTGTATCTGCATTGGATTATAGCGATTATGTAGGAAGCATAGGAATTGGCAGAATAGAACGCGGTACTATTTATGTCAACCAGCCGGTCGTTATAACTGATTATCATAATTTGCGTCCCGTAAGAAAAGCCAAGGTAAGCAACATATACCAATTTGAAGGACTTCAAAGAGTGGTAGTTGAAAAGGCTTCTGTGGGAGATATTGTGTGCGTAAGCGGTATGGAAGGCGTCACAATAGGCGATACAATATGCGACATCAACGCACCTGAGCCTATACCTTTTGTAAAAATAAGCGAGCCTAGTGTGGAAATGACTTTTGCTGTCAATGACAGTCCTTTTGCAGGTAAAGAAGGAAAGTATGTAACCAGCAGGCACTTAAGAGAAAGACTGTATAAAGAAACTATAAAAGATGTCAGCTTAAGAGTATCAGATACCGATACAGCAGAAGCATTTAAGGTATGCGGAAGAGGAGAAATGCATCTTTCCATTTTGATAGAGACAATGAGACGTGAAGGCTATGAGTTCCAAGTAAGCATGCCTAAAGTTTTGTTTAAAGAAATAGATGGTCAGCGTTATGAGCCGGTCGATACTCTTGTTGTCGATGTTCCTGCTGAAAGTGTAGGCGTCGTCATGGAAAAAATGGGCATAAGAAAAGGCGAGCTTGTGCACATGAATCCACAAGGCAACCGCATGCGTATGGAATTTACTATTCCGTCAAGAGGTCTATTTGGATACAAGTCTGAGTTTTTAACAGATACCAAAGGCGAAGGCATTTTAAGTTCTGTCTTTAAAGGCTATGAACCGTATAAGGGCGAAATCGTAAGACGTCAAGTGGGCGCATTGATTGCATGGGAAACAGGCGAAGCTGTTCCTTATGGGCTGTTTAATGCTCAAGAAAGAGGACAGTTGTTTATTGGACCTGGTACTCCTGTATATATGGGTATGGTTGTGGGCGCCAATCCAAAAAATGAGGATTTGGTTGTTAATGTTTGCAAGAAAAAACAGCTTACCAATATGCGTGCAGCAGGCAGCGATGAAGCGTTGAGATTGACTCCGCCCAAGATTTTGTCATTGGAAGAAGCCCTAGAATTTTTGGGCGATGATGAGTATTTGGAAGTGACGCCAAAAAATTTTCGTATTAGAAAGAAAATTTTGGACACTGGACTTCGTGCAAAAGCCAATAAGAAATAGCATTTATTATGTTATAATGGATATAACATATTTCGGAGGGGATAATGGCAGACCAAAACAAAACGACCGCGAAAAAACGGAGCGTTTTGCAATCTACGCATAGAATGCCGCACAACTTAGACGCCGAACAAGCTGTTCTTGGTTGTATGCTCATAGATAATAATGCGGCGATATACATAATTCAGGAACTTGATAAAAACAGTTTTTATTCGGAAGCACATCAGATTATTTTTGAAGCAATGGACAGCGTGCTTTCTCGACCTGATATAAATAATACGCTTGATGTCATAACATTGACAGACGAACTTGAAAAAAGAGGTCAGTTGCAAAGCGCAGGAGGTATTCAATATATTACTTCCTTGGCTTCCATTGTTCCTACTTCTGCCAATTACAAAAAACATACTGAAATTGTTAAGTCCAAGGCAATGCTAAGACGCATCATAGAGACTTGTTCTTATGCTGTAGAACAAGCCTATGAAAATGAAGATGCGGAAATGGTTTTGTCTAATGCTGAAAATTCATTATATGACATAAGCAAAGAACAAGAACGAAACGAACTAGTCAATGTAAAAGAACTTAGCGTTACTGTGTTGCAAAAACTTGACGACCTAAAAGACCCTGCCAACAGATTAGGCATACCTACTGGATTTATAGGACTTGATAATGTACTTAATGGGCTTCATCCTTCAGACCTTATTCTTATAGCAGCTCGTCCTGGTATTGGTAAAACAGCGCTTGCAATGAACATTATGTCCAATATCGCGCTAAATGTGGGAAGAAAAGTTACCGAAGGACAAAAGCCAAAATTACATTGCGCTGTGTTTTCTTTGGAAATGTCAAGAGAACAGCTTATGCAAAGATTGATTTGTTCGGTAGCTGGAGTATCTATGACGCATGCCGCTAAGGGTACCCTGACAGCGGAGGAATGGAAAAAGATATTTGCAGCAACCAAGCTTTTGGATAATTGCGAATTATACATAGACGACACTTCATATATTCGTCCTCAGGAAATTTTGAACAAATGCCTTAGAATGCGAAAAGAAAAAGGGCTTGATGTTGTAATGATTGACTATTTGCAGCTTATCACCCCTAACAAAGAACGCGCTGATTCGCGCGCCCAAGAAGTTGCAGATATCACTAGATTTCTAAAAATTACAGCAAAAGAACTAAACGTTCCTATTCTGCTACTAAGTCAGTTGTCAAGAAAAAGCGAAGAAAGAAAAGGCGAACCTCAATTGTCAGACCTTCGTGAATCTGGCGCTATCGAACAGGATGCCGATATAGTAATGTTTATAC
>DATCJR010000144.1 GCA_036562685.1 Clostridia bacterium
GATTTCCGTCAATCTAATGCGTCTAAGCGGTCTTACTGACATGGCCGCTAATGTACTAACTCCTGCTTTTAGGTTTTTTGGCATTCCGTCTGAACTTGCAGAAATTACGCTGTTAAGACCCTTTAGCGGTTCGGGAAGCCTGGCTTTGTTAAACGATCTTATGGCAAAATACGGTGCAGACAGCTATGTTTCACGCTGCGCATGCGTCATTATGGGCTCGTCTGAAACAGTATTTTATGTCGCCGGAGTATATTTTGCTTCAAGCAAAGTAAAAAAACTGAGATTTGCCATTCCGGTTGCATTGATCTCAGCTTTTGTAAGCATTGTAGTTGGATGTTTTTTGGTAAGATTTTTATAATCAATCAAACTCTTTTATAGCTATTTGATACACTTCATTTTTGGATATTGAACGCTCGGATGCTACTTTTTTTATAGCTTCTTTCTTTTCTACGCCGCTGTCAAGATAGTATTTTAAATGCTCTTGAATTGACAAATTTACCAAAGGATTTTCTTTAGATTTTCCTTCTATAACAAGCACATATTCGCCCTTAGGGACAAGAGTTTGATAGTCTTTTAGATCAATAAAAATAATTTCTTCAAACAACTTGGTAATCTCTCTTATCACTGCAACTTTTCGACTGCCTAAACAAGAATATAAAACCTGCAAATCTGATACCAGATTATGCGGAGCGCTATAAACAATCATAGGCACTTCCAAATGCCCGTACATATTAATGGCATATTCTTTTTCTTTAGTTTTTTCAGGCAAAAAACCTATAAAAACAAAACCGTTTTCGCACATACCGCTAAGCGCCGCGGCATTAATCACTGCACTAGGTCCGCTTATAACGCTTACTGTGATGTCGTTTTGATAACATGCGTTGACAAGCCTGCTTCCGGGATCAGAAATGGTAGGCATGCCGGCATCAGTAATAAGCGCGATATTTTGACCGCTGTTAAGCTTGTCGATAATTTCAGGAATGCTTTTGGCTTCAGAAAATTTATGATAGCTCTTTAAAGGAGTTTTGATTTCAAAATGATTCAAAAGTTTTTTGCTGTGCAAAGTATCTTCGCAAAGAATCAAGTCCACATTTTTTAAAGTTTCTATAGCTCGCGGACTCATTTCATTCAAATTTCCTATTGGAGTAGCCGTTACAAATAATTTACCCTTCATTGCTGCACCTGCCGTAAATTCTTTTTAGCTCATCTGTTTCCTGTCCATTTTCATCATAAAGAACAAGATTGTTTTCAACCACAAGTCCGACATTGCCGTATGAATATGCTTCTATCATGACAAGAGTAGGCTTTAAGCCTGTTCTGCCTTGCACAAATCTAATGCGCTTAGGCTCAAATTTATTGCATGACAAATGATAAAATATCTCGCTTAGACGTTCGGTTTGATGAATAAGATAAAATCTTCCGCCGTATTTTATAAGGCTTGCCGCACTTTGGATTACTTCTTTTAATGATACTTTTATTTCATGTCTGCAAATAGCTATTTCAAGATTTTGATTTTTTTCGCCGTCACCCGGACGAGTATAAGGTGGATTGCAAATTACAGCATCCATAGTATGCTTCCCTAAAACCTGACAAGCCGTCTGCATAGGTTGATTAATTACTTTTATCTTTTGGTCTAGGTTGTTATAGTTAACGCTCAATTCGCTCATTTTGGCTAGGTATTCTTGAATTTCAACAGCATAAACTTGGTTTGCGTTATATTTGCCTGCCAGAAGTATAGAAATAATTCCGCTGCCGCTGCCCAAATCAGCAAATTTTTCGCCCTTTTTTACACGCGCAAAATTAGCTAATATAACAGCATCCGAAGTAAAGCAATATTTATCTTTGTGTTGAAAAATCTTTAGACCGTTGACCTGAAGATCGTCAAGTCTTAATTCGTTGATGTCAATTTCCATAGTAATAAAATTATTATACCTTAAATTCTCGCAATAAAAAACAAAAAGCCCTCTTAAAAATTTTTAAGAGTGGCTTTTAAACCTTAAATCAGATAAAAATATTATCTTATTCCTTGGGTGCAATAGCGCCTACAGGGCAAGTCTCTGCACAAGTACCGCAATCGATGCAAACATCTTCATTTATTTCGTAGTGAGTATCGCCTTGAGAAATTGCTTCTACAGGACATTCTGCAGCACAGCTACCGCAAGAAATGCATTCTTCACTTATTTTGTAAGCCATAGTAACTACTCCTAATTTTATTTAATATAATTATACCATTATTCCTAAAAATATCAAGGAATTAATAATATATAAATCATGATTCATCTATAAGGCTCTTAATGCTCTCGTCAATTATTACATCTTTTTCAAGCTCTTCCGCCAAAGTCTCTTTTGCTGTAACCTCAGAAGCCTTAAAATCTTTTATTTCAAAACCGTCTTTTACAGGCAGTTTTACTTTGACGGTTTCTTTGAGCATATTATTATAAACAACTATGCCAGTGCCTTCAGGAGTGGTAACTTCAGAATTGATTTTTGGCATATGTTTAGCGGTCTCTACATAATAATCGTTTTCATATTCAAGACAGCACATAAGTCTTCCGCAAAGTCCGCTTATCTTAGAAGGATTAAGCGACAATCCTTGATTTTTTGCCATCTTGATATTGACTTTGCTGTAATCTGATAAGTACGAACTGCAGCAGCATTCACGGCCGCACGGTGCAAGTCCGCCTAGCATTTTGCACTCGTCGCGAATACCTATCTGTCTTAATTCAATTCTGATTTTGAACACATAGGCAAGGTCTTTTACAAGCTCTCTAAAATCCACTCTGCCGTCAGAAGTAAAATAGAATATAATCTTGTTGCCGTCAAATGTATATTCTACATCTACAAGCTTCATGTCAAGATTATGCTTTTTTATCTTTTCTTCCGCCAGTTTCAAAGCCTGCGGAATTTTAGCCTGCTGTTCTTCAAGCTTTTTAAAATCTTCTTCGGTAGCTTTTCTGATTACAGGTTTTAGAGGCTGAATAATCTTGCTCTCATCAACATTGCGAGGAGTTATAACTACTGTGCCAAATTCTATTCCGCGTGCAGTTTCTACAATGACTCCCTCGCCCTCAGAAAATTCCATATTTTCAGGTGAAAAATAATATATTTTATTAGTCTTTTTAAATTTTATTCCAACAATCATCGGCATAAAGCCTTAACCTCCAGATAAGAAAAAAGCAACTCGTCTATAATAGAAACAGTGTTTCCATTATAATACAAACGTTGCTGCATACGCACAATAAGGTCAAGTATTTGTGAACCTGCTTTCAAATTAATGCTTTCAGCAGCACTCATTATATCATTAATTCTGTTTTTGCACAACACAATATTTATAGTGGCACTTTGAACAACCATAATATCCCTTATAGCTATATAAAAGATGTCTAAAAACTCTTTCAGACGATTTTTGTAATTATCCAGCTTTTGGGCATACTGCAAAATATCAGGGCTTCTTTTCATATTGTTGATGATGTCAAAGACAAGGTTATAAATATCCTTAAATTCATCATCTTCCAAAAACTTAACGGCAAATTCAATCTTGCCACCGCTTATATCGGCAGCCAGCGGAATCAAATCATGGTATATGGGGGAATAAATTGATTTTAACTCGTTTTCCAGATCCTTAGTCTTAAAATTCTCAACAAAAAACATCTGAGAACGCGATTTTACAGTAGGCAGCACCATAGACTGATCTTTAGAAAACATCAAAAAAGTAACGCCCTTAGGCGGCTCTTCCAAAGTTTTCAAAATCTTGTTTTGTGCCGCGGCATTCATAGCATCCATATCAGTTATTACAAAAAGGTTTTTATCCGTACTGTAAGATTTTAAAACGCTAGACTCTATAATCTGGCTTACATCTTCGACATTAATTTTGCCTTTATAATAGTGAATATCAGAATGGTTATTGTTGATAACTTTTCGGCATTCTGGACATGTAAGACATGGAATTTCTTCTTTGCTAATGCAAAAGATACGACATAACAGCAAAGTCGCCAAATTATCTTTGATTTCGCTGTCGTCTGTAATCAATAAATACCCATGAGATAAATTGTCTGTCAAAACATCATTGGATATGGATTGGTAAACTCTAGTTTTTGCTAATAAATTCTGGTATTTTAACATCTAAATTTTAATAATCTGTTCCATTTCAACTATGAAGATAGTCGCGCCGCCGACCACAATTTCTTTGCCTATTTCATTTTCTATGGCAGAACGGTATTCACGCACTACCTTGCTAGAATCATATTTATGCTCTTTACATACGCTTTTTATTATATCAATCGCCTTAGGCGCTCTTTCTGCATTAGTTCCTATCAAAAGTGTGCTGGTGCCTATTTTCAAAAAACCGCCCGAAGATGCTAGCTTGGTAACCAAAAAGCCGCCTTTCATTAGTTCTTTGGTCAAAGTCTTGGTATCGCTTTTATTGACGACTGCTATAAGTAATTTCATATTTTCCCTCTTTTTCCCTTAATATCATCATTATACACAAAAACATATTCTTAAGCAATGACCAAAAAACAGAGGTTTTTAATAAAAAGTTTTATATGATATTTCTTTTCGACAATTCTAGAATAATTTTTTGCAATATATCATCTTGCGAACCATTGCCATCAATACTTATAATGCGGTCTTTAAATATCCTGCTAAGCTCCAAAAATCCGTTATAAACTTTTTGATGAAAATCAAAAGCTTCACTTTCGATACGGTCGTTTTTGTCAAATCCGCCTTTTCTCGAAAACGCATTATCAGGCGGCACGTTAAGAAAAATGGTTATATCAGGCCAGCAATTAGGCGTGGTCAGCTCAAAGATATCCTGTATGAATTTTATCCCTAGTCCCCTAGCATATCCCTGATATGCCAAAGTAGAGTCTATAAATCTATCGCAAACAACATATTTTCCGGCCTGCAGCGAAGGCAATATAAGCCCGTTGACATGCTCTATGCGTGATGCTGTGTATAACAATAATTCAGTCACGCCGGACATTCCAGCAAGACTTTTGTCCAATATTAGCTCTCTAATTTTTTCGGCTCTTTCTGTTCCGCCGGGTTCGCGTGTATCTACGACATCAAAATTTCGGCTTTTCAAATATTCTATCAAAAGCTTTTTTTGAGTAGATTTTCCGCTGCCGTCGCAGCCTTCTATTGTGATAAATTTTCCTTTCATATGTTTTCCAAAAAAATAGGGGTTAATTTTTAGCCCCAAATAGCAGATAATCTTTTGATATAGTTTAACATATATAAAATTATTTTAACACCAAAATTTTACCGTTGTTAACTCCAAATGTATTGGTGCGGGACAAAATCTCAACGACTTCTTTGGTTATTATTTCTCCACGCGCAATCACTGGAAGACAAGGAGGAAACAATCCAGCTTCTATCGCACTTATTCTGCCTTCGCTTTCGCTCAAATCAACATATTCTGTCTCTTGACGAGAAGCATCAATAAAGCTCATAGCCCTAGCAGGTCTAAATGACGGTCTTTGGTCATAATCGTAAGAAGGCAGGTCTTTAGCTTTTTTGAACATATCTTGAAGCGCTTCACTCAGTCTTTTTACCGTTTCTACACAATCCACAATTGATATAATAAATACAATATAACGTTCATTGCCAAATTCGCAATAGACATTATGATATTTTTGCAAGAACAAATCCGCCTGCGTTCCGTTGATGTTGTAAGGCTTCACGTCGATGACTATACGTGTAAAGTCATCATTTTTCATACGGAAAGGCAAATATTTATTTATTGCATCATATAGCGTTTTATAGTTTTCAGAATGTTCTTTTAAATATTCAGTCGCATATTCAAGTCCTGCCATAAACAAAAACGAAGGACTTGTAGTGGTGCTCAAATTCAAAATATTCTTTACGGACTTTTCTAACTTTTCGTCATTGACATTGAGATACGCTGTTTGTGTAAAAGCAGGCAATGTTTTGTGTGCACTCAAAACACAAGCGTCAGCATACTTGGTAGCGTTTTCGGGCAATAATGGCGAAGCACCAAAATGCGCTCCATGCGCGGCATCTACAAGCAAATATCTGTCGCCAATTATATTTTTAATAGCTTTTAAATCTGCATTTTGTCCATAGTAATTAGGTGAAGTTAAAAAAACCGCTTCAGCGTCAGGATTTGCTAATATGGCCTTTTCTATGGCTTCTGCGCTAAGCGGCAAGGATATATCTTCGACTATTTCGTTTTCAATTATAAGAGGTTCAACTCCCGACAGCAGACATCCGTTGAAGATGGATTTATGAGATGCTCTTCCAACTATTATTCTGCCTTTTGGCAATGCTGATATAAGTGTCAAAATTCCACTCGTCGTGCCGCTTATAAGATAGTGTGTATAATTGGCACTGTAATATTGTGCAGTCATTTTTTCTGCAGCAGGAAGATAAGACAGCGTACTTCCATAATCAGCTAGTTCTAGTTCTGTAATGTCAAGCGGATCTAATAATCCTTTGTGTCCAGGGGTATGAAACCTTAATGGATTTTTAGAAGAGTATTGCTTAATTAGTTCATAAATGCTCATTTGTTTTTCTTCTCGATATATTTATTTTTTAGACATTATAAATAGGGTTTTGCTTTAGGTAATTTATCGCAGTCCAAGCATGAGCATAATCTAAGGATTGTTTTTTTGCATTAAACACACCTTTATTTCCGCCGCCACTTGAGTTTGACAAATTAGGTAATATAACCCCCAAATAGTATTTGTTTTTTACGCCAGTAGGATTCCCTTCTTTGTCAAGAACTTCTCCGTAATTTAAGAATAAGTTGTTTCCCAAAGAGTTCAGCTCAATTCCGAAGGTGTAATTCATAATGTATTCTTGAATAAACTCTTCATTAATATTATATCCGCTGAATTCTTGAACATATTGGTCATATTGACCTTGATCAAAAATATAATAGCTTGAAAAGTCTTCTTCTTTTAGATAGGGCTTTATAGTTGTAATTTCTTGGTCTTTTTGTAATGTAAAGCCTAAAAAAACATTGCCTTTTATTGATTGGTTAGTCTTTTTAGTACTTTTATCAATTGTATATACATAATCAAATGCAATCAGTCTTCCAGTGCTTACCAAAAATCTCATAGCCTCTTCATCGGCTATAACAAGATCATAAATTGTATAAGAGGTCTCCAACAACTGACCAAATGTCGTATCATTTTTATTATAATCATGATAATAAAAATTGACCTCTTTAACAGTATTATCGCCCATGTCAGAAAGATACTTGATAAAATCTGCTTCAAACCTTTCGGTCTGTTCATCATCAAAAGGCACAGTAATAAAAATATCCAACTTTTGATAATCTTTTAGCTTATCAAGCGTTGAATATATAAAAACCCATAAAAAAACAGCAATCAAGATAAATACGATATATTTAAACCAATCGTATTCAAGGTGATTATTAAATCTTTCTTTTGTAATTCTGTTATCCATTACGCTTTTTTAGGTTTCATCGTAGGGAATAATATTACATCTCTTATTGAAGAGCTGTCTGTCAATAACATTACAAGCCTATCAATACCAATACCCAATCCGCCAGTAGGAGGCATACCATATTCCAAAGCCTTTACAAAGTCTTCATCGTTCATCTGGGCTTCTTCATCGCCTTGCGCACGCATCTCGGCTTGCGCCATAAATCTTGCACGTTGGTCAATAGGGTCATTTAACTCGCTATATGCATTGCCCATCTCTCTGCCGCAGATAAACATCTCAAATCTCTCTGTAAGTCTAGGATCACTTGCTTTTTTCTTAGCCAAAGGTGATACTTCTACAGGATAATCTATAACAAATGTAGGCTGAATGAGTTTTGACTCTACAAGCTGGTCAAAAGCATCATACAGCAATCCACCCCATGTATCTGCTTGGGTTTCTACGCCTTTTGCCGTTAATTCTTTCTTTAGATTTTCTATATCTGTTCGTGTTGAAAAATCAATACCCACATATTCTTTTACAGCATCAAGCATAGACAATCTCTTGAAAGGTGTGGATAAGTTGACTTCTGTTCCTTGATAAGTTATTTCCTTATTAAGTCCTAATTTTTCTAGAACATAACTATAGATATTTTCCGTCAAAGTCATCATATCGTTATAGTCGTTATATGCAGCATAAAGTTCTACCATTGTAAATTCAGGATTGTGCTTAACGCTCATTCCTTCATTTCTGAACATTCTGCCCAATTCATATACTTTTTCAAAACCGCCGACTATAAGTCGTTTCAAATACAACTCAGGCGCAATTCTCATATACATCTTCAAGCCCAAAGTATTGTGATAAGTTTCAAACGGTCTTGCATTAGCTCCGCCTGGAATGGTATTAAGAATAGGAGTTTCAACTTCCAAAAAGCCTTGCTTATCAAGGTATTCTCTAATCGCAGAAATTATCTTGCTTCTTAATATAAATGCATTTTTAACTTCGGGATTAGCGATCAAATCTAGATATCTTTGACGATATCTAAGGTCTGTATCTTTTAATCCGTGATATTTTTCAGGTAACGGTAATAGCGACTTAGAAAGCAGTTCAATTTTAGTTACATGAATGCTAATTTCGCCTTTGTGAGTTTTGAAAACAGTACCATGTACGCCTAAAATATCACCAATATCCCATTTTTTGAATTCTTCATAATTGATATCAGGAGTGTCAGCACGAAGATATATCTGTATTTTCCCCAGATTATCCTGCAAGTGCGCAAAACTTGCCTTGCCCATTATACGCCTTGAAACCATTCTTCCGGCGATAGCAACGACACTACCTTCCAATTTTTCAAAATTATTAATTATATCCAAAGAATAGTGTGTTTTGTCAAACTTGACTTTCTCATAAGGATTGTTTCCTTCTCTTATAAGAGTTTCAAGCTTGTCCTTTCTTTGCTGATATATTTCTGTATCGTCCTGTACAATAGTGGTATCTAATTCTTGTTCTTGTGACATCAAAGTTATCCTTTTTACTATTAATATTAACTTATTTTTAAAATCTTAAATTTGATCTTTCCAGAGGGTACAGTTACTTCAACGACATCGTTTTTCTTATGTCCCAAAAGCGCTTTGCCTACGGGAGATTCGTTGCTTAGCTTACCTTCGCTGGGATTGGATTCGGATGGTCCGACTATTTTGTAAGTAAAGGTTTCGTCCAGATCCATGTCAAGAATTTTTACGGTGCAACCAGTACTAACCGTATCAATATCGCGTTTATCATCTTCTATAACGATGGCTGTACGAAGTTTTGCCTCAAGTTCTACAATTTCACCTTCAATCATCGATTGTTCTTCTTTTGCAGCATCATATTCAGAGTTTTCGCTAATATCACCAAACTCCCTTGCTTCCTTGATACGCGCTGCAACTTCTAATCGTGCGACATTCTTAAGATAATTAAGTCTGTCTTCCAGCTTTTTTTTGCCTTCTGCTGTAATTTGTTCTTGTGGCATTGCTCAAGCTCCTTTACAATTCAAAAATATTTGAACTATTTAATTGAATTATTATATATTATGCTTTTTGTAAAGTCAATCTATCTTTATGACCATTTCATTTTTACTTTTTGTTTAAGTTGAATAAATTAGTACAAAATTATACATCCAAAATATATTTATCTAAATCAAAAAATCAATGTTTCAAACTAGCAACTGTTAACTAAATATATGCAAAATTCGAATCAAAATGTTAAACCTTTTTATATTCCTGAATAAATTCTTCAATCCTATTTAAGGCTTCGGTCAGGCTTTTGAGTGCAGTGGCGTAGCAGGCTCTAACATGATATTTCCCAAATTCTCCAAAAACCGAACCCGGCACAACTGCGACCTTTTTCTTATTAAGCAGCTTTTCGGCAAATTCATCGCCATCCATGCCAGTGATACTTACATTGGGAAATGTATAAAAAGCACCGCGCGGCTCAAAGCAAGTCAATCCCATTTGGTTAAATCTATGAACGGTAAATCTTCTTCTTTTATCATAGTCTTCTTTCATAGCCTGTATTTCAGACCAGCCGTCAGCTGCACCGTTTTTTAGTGCTGCGATCGCGGCAAATTGAGAAAATGTAGGAGCGCACATTATAGTATATTGATGAATTTTGACTATGTGCTTTATTGCTTCTTTGGGAGCAGCCAAAAAGCCTATTCTCCAGCCAGTCATCGCAAAGGCTTTAGAAAAACCATTAATCAAAAATGTTCTTTCTCGCATATTAGGAAGGCTGGCGATACTTACATGGTTTTTTTCGTATGTAAGATAGCTATAAATCTCATCTGAAATGACAATCAAATCATGCTTTACTATAATCTCAGCAATCTTTTCTAGATCGCTTTTATCCATTATTCCGCCTGTAGGATTGTTGGGATAAGGAATTATTATAGCTTTAGTCTTAGAAGTGATCGCAGATAAAATATTTTCAGGTTTTAATTTGAAATTATTTTTTAACTCAGTTTTTACAGGAACAGGCACTCCGTCGCACAAAACCACACAGGGATGATAAGAGACATAAGACGGTTCGGGAATCAAAACTTCATCGCCCGGAGTTATTACCGCTCTCAAGCTTAAATCAATTGCTTCGCTTGCGCCTACTGTTACCAAAATCTCGTCTTTTGGGTCATAGCTCAATCCAAACATATCGTTAAGATATTTGCTTATTTCTTCGCGCAATTCAGCCATTCCCCAATTGGAAGTGTATTGAGTATAGCCTTTTTGTATGCTTTTGATGGCATAATCTCTTACATTCCAAGGCGTGATAAAATCAGGCTCGCCCACTCCAAGCGAGATTGCGTCAGGGTATTCTTTTACAAGATCAAAAAATTTTCTTATACCGCTCGGACGCAAGCTAGACACGCGCTTGCTTAATCGGCTTTCGATATCAAACATAAACAGGCAGCCTCTTGTTATCGTTTCCGTCCAACAGCACCCCGTTGTCCTTATATTTCTTTAGGATAAAATGAGTAGCAGTACCTATGACTTTTTCTAGGCAGGAAAGTTTTTGGGAAACAAACATTGCGACTTCTTTTAATGTTTTGCCTTCTACGATAACAGCCAAATCATAGCCGCCGCTCATAAGATACAAGCTTTTAACTTCCTTAAACTGATAGATTTCTTCGGCGATAGCGTCAAAGCCCCTGTTGTGCTGAGGGTTAACCTTGACCTCTATAAATGCTTCGACCAAGTCTTTGTCCGTTTTTTCTTCATTGATGATAGCGGTATATTTTACGATAATGCCATTGGCTTCTAAAGCCTTGATTGTATCTTTGACTTTATTTTCTTCCACATTAAGCATTACGGCGATTTCGTGAGGAGTGTGCCGTGAATCGTCTTTTATAATGCGTAAAATATCATTTTCCAACTTGGTCATATCTTTACTCCTTTTTAAGGATTTTTGAACTTTATTTTTTAAGATTACTCTTTTTCAAGATTATGCCGGTTTTTATCACTTTATGAATTTTTGACACTGTTTAGAAGTCCGCCTTCTAGCAACATCTTTATAGAACGCTTGCTTATATTAAGAACAGTTTTGATCGTTTTGTTTTTGGTCAAATTTTTTACCTCTACAACACCGCTTCTTACCTGCTCTTGAGCGTTTTCAACAACCAATTCATCGCCTTGTTCTATTTCTTTGTAATCGTTTTCATCCGCAAATTCTAGCGGCAAAATTCCGTTATTGATAAGGTTATCCCTATGAATTCTAGCAAAAGACAATGCAAGCACTCCTTTTATATTCAAATACAAAGGCACCAAAGCGGCATGTTCTCTTGATGACCCTTGACCGTAATTAATGCCTGCAACCAAAAATCCGCCGCCCTGCTCTTTTGCGCGCTTAGGAAATTCACTGTCAACAGGAGTAAGGCAATATTCCGAAAGATAAGGAATATTTGATCTAAAAGGCAAAAGCTTGGAATCAGACGGCATAATATGATCGGTTGTGATATTATCAGTCATTTTCAAAAGCACTTTGCCATTTACCGTTTGAGGCAGCTTGGTATTAACAGGAAAAGGCTTGATGTTGGGACCTCTTACTATTTCTATATCTTTATAATCAGAAGGATTTAATATCAAATTATCATTAATGAAAAAGCTCTTGGGCATTTCGACTTCTATAGTTTTGCCAAGATATTCTTTGGGCGAAGTGAGTTTGCCTGTCAAAGCAGTGACTGCGGCTGTTTCTGCGCTTACCAAATATACATTTGCGCTTTTTGTTCCGCTTCTGCCATAAAAATTACGGTTAAATGTTCTTACCGAAACAGCGCCTGTTTTGGGCGATTGTCCCATGCCTATACAAGGACCGCAAGCACATTCTAGTATTCTAGCACCTGCTGAAATCATGTCATACAATGCGCCGTTTTGCGCCAGCATGCTCAAAACCTGCTTACTTCCTGGGCTTATGGTAAGACTAACGGTGGGATGAACGGTTTTTCCCTTCAAAATTGTGGCCACTCTCATCATATCAAGATATGATGAGTTGGTGCAGCTTCCTATACAAACCTGATCAACTTTCAAATCCTCTATTTCACTTACTTTTTTCACATTATCGGGTGAGTGGGGACAAGCAACCAAAGGTTCAAGTGTGGATAGATCTATAACTATCTTTTCATCATATTGGGCATCTTCATCAGCTTTTAATTCTACATAATCACTCTCTCTGCCCTGTGAAGCCAAAAACTGTCTGGTTATATCGTCACTAGGGAATATCGAAGTTGTCGCACCCAGTTCTGCGCCCATATTAGTAATAGTTGCACGTTCAGGAACACTCAAAGTTGCGACTCCTTCTCCGCTGTATTCTATAATCTTACCTACGCCGCCTTTTACGCTCAAAATTCTTAAGACTTCTAAGATAATATCTTTTGCGGCTGTGCAGCCTGTAAGTTTGCCTTTGAGTTCTACATTAACAATCTTAGGCATTGTAAGATGATATGCCCCGCCGCCCATAGCAACAGCCACATCAAGTCCGCCCGCGCCTATTGCTAGCATGCCTATACCGCCATTGGTTGGCGTATGTGAATCTGAACCCAAAAGCGTCATGCCAGGAACGCCAAACCTTTCTAAATGCACCTGATGGCATATTCCGTTGCCAGGCTTGCTCACATAAACGCCATGCTTTAACGCTGTGCTTATAATATATGCATGGTCGTCTGCATTTTCAAATCCTGTCTGCAAAGTGTTATGGTCTATGTAAGCGACTGACTTTTTAGTCTTAACCTTGTCAATACCCATTGCTTCAAATTGCAGATACGCCATAGTACCCGTAGAGTCTTGAGTCAAAGTCTGGTCGATTTTTATCGCGATCTCCTCACCTGCAACCATATTGCCTTCAACCAGGTGAGATTGAATAATTTTGTATGCTAAGCTTTTGTTCATATTATTAACCTTTTATACACTATATTTTTGGAATATTTTATCACACTAAATAAAAAAAGTAAACGTATAATTATTTTTAATTGTTATTAATATGCAAAAGATATTTAAAATACTAAACTGTGCAAAATAAAAAAATGAAATTAATCTGACAAGGATTTTTTGTCTGAGGGGTCTTCTTTACAATATTCTAAAATAAGTTTGTCGAAATCAATATATTCTATAAAATCATCTTTTTTGAAAGTGGCTATATTAAACGACATAAAATGATTGATATGCTTTTTTAAAATGACAGGAGTAGGAATATCAAGGTCATTGCAGATCTTGCTTACATAATCAAAAAAATCGGATTTAACGAACTTGCCGTCAAACTTAATCAATTCGTTTTTTTTGATCTTTTCATCTAATTGTGTTTTTACCCATATAGAAAACATAAATTAATCCAACAAAATATTAAAAAGGAAAACAACCGTATGCCAAATCACAATAGCGCTACGGCTTTAAACCTTTATTCTTATTATATAACATTATATTCAAATAAATATATTTAATTTTTAAAAAAAGACAAAGTTTTAAACAGTGGTATAAGCTGCCACAACTTCACTAAAAAACATGGTATGATAGTTTTTAGTCAAATAAAATTGCTGCTTAATTTTGGGATCAAAAAGATTAAAGCCTTCCATGCCAGCTTTATAAATAACTTTACATTCCAAGTGCAATCCACAGTCTGCCACAATATAAGTATCAACCATTCTGGCACGACTAGGATGCAGATGCAGTTCTTTAAATTTGTCTGTCGTTCTGCCTGTTATTTGGCTGCAGCGAACCAATTCTTTTGAAAGGTCTTTTCTAGGTACAGATATAGTAAATTCATGATACTGTTCTAGCAAATCATACGTATATCTTGTATATCTTACAGGCGTAATAATAATCGGTTTGTTCCAAATATAACCGACAGCACCCCAACCCAAAGTCATAAGATTGGGCGGATTTTTTCCAGAAACCAAAAACACGCCTATACGCTTCATAACATTCATGGCTTCTGTAAGATATTTTTCATTAATAACCATTTATTTGCCTCCTTAGATTTATTATACCAAAAATTACACTTTTAGCAGAAATTTTTTAATATCTAGTGAATATAAAAAAATAACAAAAAGGTTGCTATTTTTAACGCTATTAATTAAAATAATTTTATTATGAAAAAAATAAACAAATCATTATTAACATTACAGATTGTAAGAGGCGCAATAATAGCCGCTTTATATGCAGGACTTACAATACTATTGCAACCGATTTCTTACGGGCCTTTGCAATTTAGAGTATCCGAAGCATTGACTATTTTACCGTTATTTTTTGTTGAAGCAATACCAGGACTTACTATTGGTTGCTTTATAGCAAATGCCTATATGTACGGACCTATTGATATGATCTTTGGTTCGCTGGCAACTTTGATAGCGTCAATTTTGACTAGGTATTCTAGAAAGATTTGGCTTGGGATTATACCTCCCATAGTTATTAATGCTTTGGTTATTCCATTAGTTTTTATAATGGTCGGTGAAGATGTCGTATACTGGTTTAGTGTTTTGACTATGTTTATAGGTCAAACAGGTGCTATTATTGGTTTAGGTGTCCCGCTGTATTATGCACTAAAACCACTTATCAAAAAAGGCGTTTTGAAAATCCCTGAATATAAGACTAAGTAACAAGATATTACCTTTTGTGACAAATTTGAAAAATGCTTGGCAATCTATCTTCAAAAATAATTGATATTATTAGGGTATAAAAAGACGCCAATGGTCAATAATCATTTTGCTCATCATTTTCCCCCTTATAATAAGCATCAAGGACGGCCATCCCCCCTAAAATAAGTTAAACGGCTGTCCTTTTTGCTATATTGCTCTTTTTTACTGTATTGATGCTTTTTTTCTTATAAATTTCCAAACATCAGTTGATTTATTATGCTTTCCAAATATTCTTGACTTCCGCTTTCTACTGTTACATCTTTCAATGTCAACGCATGTTCAGCCAGTTCTTTTAAGTTAGTTTTGCCCTCTACAATTTTCTTGCCTATGCCAGTTTGATAACTTTGATATCTTTTTTCTACAAATTCGTTTATCCTGCCGTCTTTTATAATTTTGTCCGCAATAATAAGACCTGCCGCAAAAGCATCCATACCTGCAATATGTGATAAAAATATTTCTTTATATGTATTGGAGCTTCTTCTTGCTTTGGCGTCAAAATTAAGTCCGCCGTTAGTAAATCCGCCAGCAGACAAAACCTCATACATACAAAACGTGGTCTGATATATATCTGTCGGGAATTGGTCAGTATCCCAGCCTAACAACATATCTCCTTGGTTAGCGTCAATAGAACCAAACATATTATTATCGCATGCCACTCTTAATTCATGCTGGAATGTATGTCCTGCCAAAGTTGCATGGTTGGCTTCTATATTTAATTTGAAATCTTTTTCTAAATCATACGCTCTCAAAAAGCCTATCACTGTTGCGGCATCAAAATCATACTGATGTTTTGTGGGTTCTTTGGGCTTAGGCTCAATATAAAAATCGCCCTTAAAGCCTATGCTGCGTCCATGATCCACAGCCATTTTCAAAAATCTTGCCATGTTTTCAATTTCAAGTTTCATATTGGTGTTAAGCAAAGTTTCATAGCCTTCGCGTCCGCCCCAGAAAACATAGCCTGTTCCGCCTAGTTCTACTGTGGCGTCAAGCGCTTCTTTTACCTGCGCTGCAGCATAGCAAAAAACATCGGCTGACGGTGATGTCGCAGCGCCGTTCATATATCTAGGATGTGCAAAGAGTTTTGCCGTTCCCCAAAGAAGTTTTTTGTTATATTGCTTTTGAAGTTCCTTTAAAAGTTCTAAAATCTTGTGAAAATTTTCATTGGTTTCTGCCAAAGTTTCGCCTTCGGGAGCAATATCTCTATCGTGAAAACAATAATAATCTATTCCCAGCTTATCCATTATTTCAAAAGCGGCATAAGCCTTATTTTGATAAATCTCCATGGGCGTTTTTCCGTCAAAGCTTTTATTTATCGAAGCATCGCCAAACATATCCACGCCTTCGCCGCATAGAGTATGCCAATAGCTCATAGCAAACTTAAGATGCTCACGCATCGGTTTTCCGTTAATTTTTCTGTCTGCGTCATAAAACTTAAAACTCAAGGGATTTTTACTGTCTGCCCCTTCGTACTTTATTTTAGGAATATCCTTAAACCACTCTTTCATTTATTTCACCTCACTTAATTTTTTGAACGAATCTTTTAACTTGCCATATAAGTTTTTATAAATTTCATAATATTTGTCATAAATACTTGAGTTATTATAATCAGGCAAAACCTTGGTCTTAGGTTTGATTATGTCATGGCAGGCTTGCTGAACGCTCTTGTATGTGCCTACCCCTACTCCTGCCAAAATCGCAACACCCAGACACCCGCCTGCGTCCTGATGAACGGTGCAGACTTCTTGCCTGAAGTTATCTGCCAAAATCTTTCTCCAATACTCGCTCTTGGCTCCTCCGCCGCCTGCTATCACACGCTTAGGCTTGATGCCAAGGCCAAGCAGGATTTCCAAGCAATCTCTTTGGCTGTATGTTATCCCTTCTATAACTGCTCTAGCAAAATGAGCTTTTGTATGTATGTTGCTTATTCCAAAAAACACTCCGCGTGCCAAAGTATCAAGATGAGGCGTGCGCTCACCCATAAGATAGGGCAAGAATAATAAATTATCCGCACCAATTTTTATTTTTTCAACCTGCTGCATTAAAATGTCGTACACATCAGCTTGATTTTCTTTGGCTTGCTGTATTTCAGACTGGCAGAAATTATCTTTAAACCACTTAAGACTAAGTCCTGCGCCTTGCGTTACGCCCATGACATGCCATTTTCCCTCAACCGCATGACAAAAAGTATGAACTCTGCCCAGCTTGTCAATCAAAGGATTGTCAGTATGAGCAAAAACCACGCCGCTAGAACCCAAAGTATCTGAAACAATACCTTCTTCTATAATGCCGCAGCCCACCGCGCTTGCAGCCTGATCTCCTGCTCCGCCCGCAACAGGCGTACCTTTTTTTAGTCCTGTAATCTCTGCTGCCTTTTCATTGACATAGCCGCTAATATATGAGCTTTCAAAAACTTGAGGCAAAATTTTATAGTCGATTTCCAAAAGTTCGCACAATTCTTGCGACCATTTTCTTTTGGGTACATCAAGCAATTGCATTCCGCTGGCATCGCTTACCTCAGTAGCCAAAACGCCTGTCAGCTTGAATCTTATATAATCTTTAGGCAGCAAGATATGAGCGCATTGTTTATATATATCAGGCTCATTATCTCTGACCCACAATAATTTGGCTGCAGTAAATGCAGGCATTGCGGGATTGGCGGATATATCTATAAGTCTGTTGCCGCAAATATCTTCAATATTTTTTGCCTGAACATTGCTTCTGCCGTCGCACCAGATAATAGAATTTCTCAAAAGATTTTTTGAACTGTCCAGCATTACAAGTCCGTGCATTTGTCCGGACAATCCAATTCCGATAATATCTTTTGGATCTATCTTGCTCTTAGAAATAACATCTCTTAGTCCCAAAACTGTTGCATCCCACCAGTCTTCCGGGTTTTGCTCAGCCCAGCCGTTTTGAGGCTGAAATAGCTGATAATCAAAGGTCGAAGATGCAATAAGCTTACCGGAAACATCAAACAAAGCGGTTTTTGTACCGCTTGTACCTATATCTATTCCTATTAAATAGCTCATCTTTTTCACTCCACTAAGCTTTTAATTTTATCTTCAAAACCGTTATATCCTGATGTTTTGACGGCGAAATTTCGGCAAATGTGTTTTTGGGATAATTGGCGGCTATCCATTCAGTCATTAATTTGATTTCGCTTGCGTCATTTAGCATAACAATGCTTTCTATGTCTTTTTTGTCTATTGATGAAAGTTCCAGACACGGACCTAAAG